>NZ_JBNNJZ010001058.1:0-1515 GCF_050270335.1 Streptomyces sp. NPDC059900 | reverse complement strand
CGTAGTGCTCCAGGCCCCGCGTCGCCCGGCCGGTGGCCGTACGGTCCGGGCTTATCGGCGTCACGGTGACGTAGCCGCGCTGGAGCAGCGCGAAGTCCGCCCGGGGCTTGGACTCGGGGCGGCAGCCCGGCGAGCGCGGAGTGCACAGCTGCGCGCCGATGGTGAACGTGTCGCCCACGGCCGTGTAGTGCAGGTCGAGGAGCTTCTGCGTGCCGACGGACGTGAAGGCCGTCCCCCGCGGGCGCTGGTGCTGCCCGCGGTGCGGGTAGTTCACGTTGACCACGTACTGCGGTGCGAGCAGGTCGCGTTCGCGGAGACCCGCGATGAACGCCGCCCCGAAGGCCGCAGTCCGGCGGTAGGTGTGCTCTGCGACCTCGAAGGAGTCGGTGACGGCCGGGTCGTAGGCGCTGTTGAGGGCGACGGCGGGCACGCCCTCGTCGATCGCGGCGAGTGCGGCACCCAGCGTGCCCGACTCGTTGACCACCGAGGCGGCGTTCGGGCCGAAGTTGCTGCCGGTGACCACCAGGTCCGGGCCGCCCTTCCAGCCGGCCTTGGCGGCAAGCCCGCCGTTGATGCCCAGGCGCACGGTGTCGGCCGGCGTCGCGCTCGGTGTGGACTGCCCGCAGGGCGCCGCCCCCTTGCAGACCCCGTACACCGCGCCGCCCGCCGGCGCTCCCGAGCAGTCGTTCGCATACCCATCCGGCAGCGCGGTCCTGCGCTGGACGGTCAGCTGGCCGCCGCTGGTGGCGCTGGTGCCGGCGCCGCTCTGGTTGGCCCACGGGGCCATGACGACAACGTCCGCGCCGGCTTCGCACAGTGCGCGACGCACCTCGTACAGGCCCTTGCCGTCGGAGGCGTTGGGGCGGGCCAACTGCATGGAGTCGTCGTTGCTGAGCAGGACGCGCAGCCCGGCCAGCGGGGGCCGCTGCGGGGCGGATTGCGGGCGGCCCTGGGCGGCCTGTGCCTGCGTGCAGGCCAGCAGCAGGGCGCTCGTGGCGGTCAGGGCGGCGAGTGTGCGGCGTCGGTTCACGGTGCGGTTCCTCGGAAAGCGGTGGCGGACGGGACAGACAGGGGACGGGCGGGCGGCGCCGTGCGGGACGGCGGAGGGGTCACCGGACGCCGCGCACGCGCAGCACACCCAGCGCGCCGACGAGCGAGCAGAGGGCGGCGACGGGGAAGAGGGCTTCGTAGCCGCCGGCGGCGACGATCCAGCCGGCGATGGAGGGGGCCAGGATCTGGGGTCCCGCGTTGGCGATGTTGATGACGCCCATGTCCTTGCCGGCGTCCTCGCTGCGCGGCAGGACCTTGGTGATCAGAGCCATGTCGACGGCCATGTACACCCCGAAGGCAAAGCCGCCGGCGATGTTGTAGGCGAGCATGCCGTTCTCGGTGGGCCACAGCATCGGCAGGGTCAGCGCGAGCGCGGCGGCGATGCCGGAGGTGAGCACGAAGGGCTTGACCCGGCCGACCTTGTCGGCGATCGGGCCGGCCAGGACGGAGGCGACCACCGTGCAC
>NZ_JBNNJZ010001057.1:0-1524 GCF_050270335.1 Streptomyces sp. NPDC059900 | reverse complement strand
GGGCGATGTCGTACATGGTCTCCGTCGCGTCCGAGCGGCAGGAGGGCCCGCGCCCGGCCTCCGCCGCATAGCGCGGGTCGGCGCAGTCCACGTACGCCACCGGCACCTTGCGCCCGAACCGGTCCCGCAGCAGTTCGAGGAGCCGCTGCTTGCCCATGCCGGGGCCGCCGGTGAGCAGCACGACGGGCAGGTCGGGCCCGTAGAGGAGCTTCTCGTCGCGGCCCCTGGCGTTCCGGCCGAGGAGCCGGGGAAAGAAGCCTTCGTCCTCGATGAGGCCCTCGAATCCCAGTTCCCGGCTCATCCCCGCACCCCCGTGCCTGATGTGGCCGCTGTGCGGCGGGTGGTCATTGTCGGTCAGTGTCGGTCTTTGTCGCACGGAGCGTACTTGAGCACGGCTCACGAATACATCAACTTTGCTGCACAGAGCGTCACTTGGTGCACTTCCGGCGGGTGCAGTACCGTCGGCGCCCCCGTACGGGGACCCGTGCGGAGCCCCGGAGAGAGGCAGGGAGTCCGTGCCGGTCATCGACGCGTGGATGCAGCACCCCACGCTGCGTCACTCCAACCACGAGATGTTCGATTCGTTGCGCCGGTGGACGGGACTCGAGGTCCTCGACGAGCCGTTGCCGCTCGAGGCCACCGTGGCGGCGCTGGCCGCGGCGGACGTCGAGATCGGTCTCTCGGCGGCCTGGTACGGGCCGCAGGGGCCGCTGATCAGCAACGACGAGGTCGCCGGCTTCGTCGCCGGGTCCGGCGGGCGGCTGCGCGGAGTGGCCGGCGTGGACCTCACCCGGCCGGTCAGGGCCGTACGGGAGCTGCGCCGCGCGGTGACGGAACTCGGCTTCGTGGCCCTGCGGATCGTGCCCTGGCTGTGGCAGCTGCCGCCCACCGACCGGCTGTACTACCCCCTGTACGCCGCTTGCGCGGAACTCGGCGTTCCGTTCTGCACCCAGGTCGGGCACACCGGCCCGCTGCGTCCCTCCGAGACGGGCCGGCCCATCCCGTACATCGACCAGGTCGCGCTGGACTTCCCCGAACTGGCCGTCGTGTGCGGCCACATCGGCTATCCGTGGACCACGGAGATGATCGCGGTGGCCGACAAGCACGCCAATGTCTTCATCGACACCAGCGCCTACACCGCCCGCCGCTACCCGCGCGAACTGGTCGACTACCTGCGCGGCCGGGGCCGCGGGAAGGTGCTGTTCGGCTCGAACTACCCCATGATCACGCCGGGCAGGGCCCTCGAACACCTCGCCGAACTCGACCTGGACGCACAGACCACGGACCTGTTCCTGTCCGGCAACGCACGGCGGGTCTTCAGCCTCTGAGCGGGGCGGGCGGCCTGGCGGTGGTGCCAGCACCACCCTGAGGCCGGGGGCTGTCCGGCTGCTCGCCGGGGCGGTGGATTCATACGCTCGTCTACATGGTGAAAAGAACAGCACACGCAGCCCTCGCCGCCACTCTCGCCACCGGCATCGCGGCGGCCCTGACCTGCACGGCAAACGCCGGCACGAACCCGTACAC
>NZ_JBNNJZ010001056.1:0-1528 GCF_050270335.1 Streptomyces sp. NPDC059900 | reverse complement strand
GGAGCCGATGACCTCCCTCAATCCCGTCCTGACCATCGGCCGGCAGATAGGCGAGGTGCTCCGGCGCCACCAGGGCCTGTCCAAGAAGCAGGCACGCGCGCGTGCCGTCGAACTCCTGGGCCTGGTGGGCATCCCGGCCCCCGCCCGGCGCGTGGACGAATACCCCCACCAGCTCAGCGGCGGCATGCGCCAGCGCGTCATGATCGCCATCGCGGTCGCCTGCGACCCCGCCGTCCTGATCGCCGACGAGCCCACCACCGCGCTGGACGTCACCGTCCAGGCGGGCATCCTCGAAGTCCTCCACTCCCTGCGCGAACGCCTCGGCACCGCCATCGTGCTGATCACCCACGACCTGGGCGTGGTGGCCGACACCGCCGACCGCGTCCTGGTCATGTACGCGGGCCGCCCCGTCGAACAGGCCCCGGCCAACGAGCTGTTCGCCGAACCCCGCCATCCCTACACCCGCGGTCTGCTGGGCGCGGTCCTGCGGCCGGGCGCCAGCGCGGGCGCCAGTCCGGGCGGGCCGGGCAAGCGGCGCCTGCCCGAGATCCCCGGCCTGGTGCCCAGCCTCGACGCACAGCCGGACGCCTGCACCTTCGCCCCGCGCTGTGCGCACGCCGACGAGCGGTGCACGACGCGCAGGCCCGGCTTCCAGGCCCTCTCCCCGACGGCGGGAGCCGACGCCGCGCACCGGGCGGCCTGCTGGCACCCGCAGGACGCCCCCGTGCTCACGCCCACCACCCGGGAGGCCGGACAGTGATCCCCGCGCAGTCACCGCACACACCGCACGCCGAGGCGCGGCCCGTGCTCGAACTGGACGGCCTGGAGCGGCACTTCGCCTCGCCCGGCGGCCTCGTGCGCGCCGCCGACGGCGTCAGCCTCACCGTCGGCAAGGGGGAGGTCGTAGGGCTCGTCGGAGAGTCGGGCAGCGGCAAATCGACCGTAGGGCGCTGCGCCGTACGGCTGGACGAGCCCACCGGCGGCACCGTCCGCATCAACGGCACGGACGTGACCCGCCTGTCGCGGCGCGCCCTGCGCCCCCTGCGCAAGGACTTCCACCTCGTCTTCCAGGACCCCTCGTCCTCGCTGGACCCGCGCATGACCGTCGGGCAGATCATCGCCGAGCCCCTGCGCCTGCACGCCATCGCCAAAGGGGACGCGGCCCGCGCCCGGGTGGCCGCACTCCTTGCCAAGGTGGGCCTGCGTCCCGAGCACGCCGACCGCCACCCGCACGAACTCTCCGGCGGACAGCGCCAGCGCATCTCCATCGCCCGCGCGCTGTCCGTGGACCCCGACCTCCTGGTGGCCGACGAACCCACCTCCGCCCTGGACGTCTCCGTGCAGGCCTCGGTCCTCAACCTCCTCGCCGATCTCCAGCGCGACCGCGGCTTCGGATGCCTGTTCATCACGCACGACCTGGCCGCCGTGGAATTCCTGGCCGATCGCATCGCCGTCATGTATCTCGGCCAGATCGTCGAACAGGCGCCCACCGCCGAGCTGTTCGCCGACCCCAAGCACCCCTACACCC
>NZ_JBNNJZ010001055.1:0-1532 GCF_050270335.1 Streptomyces sp. NPDC059900 | reverse complement strand
CACATGTCTGCACCCGCATGACCAGCAGATCCGCCGGGAATACGGGTCGGCCGGGGATCAGCGGCAACCCGCCGGGGGATGCCTCCCCGGTGACCGCGCCGCACCCCGGCGGGATGTCCGGGGGGTGGCCCGAGGGACGGGGTGTGAGGTTGACCGCTCCGGGCAGGCGGAGAAGGACCGACGGATACGAGAGCGGTGACTGGACATGTACGGGGAGAGGACTAACGCTGCGATGAGCGTCGCCGAGGCAGTGGAAACCATGGAAATCGTGGAAGCAGGGGACATCAGTTGTGCGGACGCACGATCTGCCGTCCGCGAGGTGCTGGTAGAGGTGTGCTGCGGCCTGCCACTGCCCCGGGCGCAGCGCCTGCGTGATGACGCGCTGCTCGTGGTCAGTGAGCTGACGGCCAACGCCCTCCTGCACGCGGGCGGCGTGACCCGTCTCAGCGCCCGTCTGACCGGCGACGAGTTCGAGCTGCGGGTGAGCGACAGCAGTGCGGAAGTGCCGCGGCGCCGCCCGGGCGGACCTGGCAGGCCGGGCGGCCATGGCTGGATGGTCGTCGAGCGCCTGTGCTCGCGTCTGAGCGTCGAGGCGGATCCGGACGGCAAGACCGTCACGGCGGCGCTGGCGCTCACCTGACGGGCACCAGGCGCCGAGCGGACCTGTTCGCCCGTACGATCAGGCCCGCCGCGCGCACCAGGCCCTGCGCCGGGGGAGTCTGCCCGCACGCAGGAACGAGCGGGCAGAACGAGGAGCCAGGGCCCCGGCCGGAGGGGCGGCTCAGCGCAGCCCGGCGAAGAGATCGTTCTCGGGCAGGGACGCGCCGGTCGAGTCCTGGACGCGGACGAAGGTCTCCACGCCCATCAGCTCGCCGAACCTCTCCTTGCCCATCTTGAGGAAGAAGATGTTCTCGCCCTGACTGGCGTGCGCGGCCAGCGAGTCGAACTTCTGGCCGCTGAAGGCGGTGGTGTCCACCCAGGTGGTGATCTCGTCGTCGGGAAGGCCGATCTCGGCCATCGCGGCGGCCTCGGCGGGATCCGGCTCGGGCATGTCCGGGTGGAACTCGCGCATGAGCTCACCGAACCGCTGCAGCCCCGAGCGGGGCATCGTCGTCCAGTACACCTTCGGTGCCAGCGCGGTCATCTCCAGCGCCGCCATCGTGATGCGGTGGGCCTGGATGTGGTCGGGGTGGCCGTAGAAGCCGTTCTCGTCGTACGTGACGACCACATCGGGCCGGTAGTGCTCCATGAGCTGCGCGAGCCGCGCGGCGCCTTCCTCCACGGGGGTCTGCCAGAAGGATCCGGGGGCCTCGTTGCTCGGCCAGCCGATCATCCCGGAGTCGGCGTAGTCCAGCATCTCCAGATCGCTGATCTTCAGGACGTCGCAGCTCTCCCGGAGTTCCTGGCGGCGCATGGACGCGACGGCCGCCGGATCGTGACCGGGCTCGCCCGGCTTGACACCCCCCGGCCCGTCACCGCAGCCGCCGTCGGTACAGGTCACGAGCACCGTGCGGATGCCTTCGGCCGCATAC
>NZ_JBNNJZ010001054.1:0-1532 GCF_050270335.1 Streptomyces sp. NPDC059900 | reverse complement strand
GCTCCAAGGGGTACAACGAGGGCAACACGGTGATGGCCAACCGCATCGTCGAGGCGGCCTGGGGCTGGACAGCGGGCGGCAGGCTGCCCCTGGTGGTGGACGCCTCGTCCTGCACGCTCGGCATCGCGCACGAGGTCGTGCCCTATCTCACCGACGACAACCGCGCGTTGCACCAGGAGCTGACGATCGTCGACTCCCTGGTCTGGGCCGCGGACGAACTGCTCCCCCACCTGAGTGTGCACCGCACCATCGGCTCCGCCGTCCTGCACCCCACCTGCTCCATGAGCCACCTGGGCGACGAGGACCGGCTGCGTACCCTCGCCGAGGCATGCGCGGACGAAGTGGTCCTCCCCGACGACGCGGGCTGCTGCGCCTTCGCCGGCGACCGCGGCATGCTGCACAAGGAGCTGACGGAATCAGCCACGCACAAGGAAGCCGCGGAGGTGACCGCCCGCACGTACGACGCGCACCTCTCGGCGAACCGCATGTGCGAGGTCGGCATGGACCACGCCACGGGCCGCTCCTACTACTCCGTACTCCTGGAGCTGGAGCGCGCCACACGCCCGGCCTGACATAAGTCCAACTCCCTGGCCACTTCGGTCCCTTGCGCCACGCCCGTCACCCCATCAGGGTGGCATCCGTTCCAGCGCAGGCATCCAAGCCACGGAGGTCCGATGCACGACGAGCACGCGATACCGAACCCCGACGAGTCCGCGACCCCTGACGACTCCGCCGACGGCACCTCACGCCGCGCCGTGCTGCGCACCGCGGGCATCGCCGGAGCCGGGCTCGGTCTGGGCTCCCTCGCCGGCGGTACGGCGCACGCCGACGCCCCGCAGGGCGCGCCCGCCGCCGCCCAGGCGCCGCCGCGCAAGGGCAAGACCATGGTCGGCGTACCGTTCGAGCGGCGTTCCACGGTGCGGGTGGGCATCGTCGGGCTCGGCAATCGCGGCGGCAGCATGATCGACCTGTTCCTGGCGGTCCCGGGGGTCAGGGTCGTCGCGCTCTGCGACCCGGTCAAGGACAAGACCGCGGCCGCCGCGAAGAAGGTCACCGCCGCGGGCCAGCCCGCCCCGGCGACGTACACCAAGGGCGATCACGACTTCGAGAACCTGTGCAAGCGCGGTGACATCGACTTCGTGTACGTGGCGACGCCCTGGGACTGGCACTTCGACATGGCCAAGACCGCCATGCTCAACGGCAAGCACGTCGGCGTGGAGTGTCCCATCGCCCTCCAGCTCGACCAGCTGTGGGAACTGGTCGACCTCTCCGAGCGCACCCGCAGACACTGCATGCAGCTGGAGAACTGCTGTTACGGCAAGAACGAGATGCGTGTCCTGCGCATGGCCCATGCGGGCAAGTTCGGCGATCTGCTGCACGGGGCGGGCGCCTACAACCACGACCTGCGCGGCCTGATGTTCGACCCGGACTACTACGAGGGCCCCTGGCGGCGCCTGTGGCACACGCGGCTGCGCGGCGACCTCTACCCCAACCACGGTTTCGGCCCGGTCTCCAACTACATGGACATCAAC
>NZ_JBNNJZ010001053.1:0-1533 GCF_050270335.1 Streptomyces sp. NPDC059900 | reverse complement strand
GCGCCTACGGATCACCCAGGGTGCTGGCCCTGATCGACGCCCTGGTCGCGTACGGCGCGCGGACCGTCATGGCGCCCGCCTGCCCCTTCTGCCGCCGCATCACCGCGCTGAAGTTCCGCCGGGACAAGGCCCGCTGCTGCCGCCGCTGTTACGACACGTCCCGGCTTCAGCCCTGTTCCGTTTGCGGGCAGGAGCAGATCGTTGCGACCCGCACGCCCGACGGCCGGCCGCTCTGCGGCAGTTGCATGCGAGGCGACCTTTCAACCACGAGTCCTGCGCCGGCTGCGGCCGCCTCGCCCTCGCCGTTCACCACGACGAACACGGCGCCGCTCTCTGCGGCCGTTGCTGGCGCCCACCGATCGCCATCTGCTCGTTCTGCGGAAAACAGAAGCCCTGCACCAAGGCGGGCAGCGACTCCCCGCGCTGCCTGACCTGTCAACGGACCCAAAACCGAGCGCCCTGCTCGCTCTGCGGAACCGTCCGCGTCGTCTGGGGTCGCACAAGTGACAAGGAACCGGTTTGCGCTCCCTGCGGCCGTCCGAGCGAGCAATGTGAGTCCTGCAGCCGCCTGCGCAGGGTCACCGGCCGCACCGCCGACGGGCGGGCGCTTTGCCGCACCTGCTACCGCAAGCACCCCGCGTCCTTCCGGGCCTGCACCGAGTGCGGAACCATCGAACACCTCCACCACCGCGGACTCTGCACCCGATGCGCCGCACCAGGTCAACTTCGCGCTGTCCTCAGCGGTCCCGATGGCTCGATGCGTCCCGAGCTCGAACCCGTCATCACGGCGCTGATCGGCAGCGATCCCTACCGGCTCCTCGTCTGGATCGCAGACCTGGCCCCCCGGCGCCTCCTCGCAGAACTCGCCTCCGGCGCCGGGCCCGTCACCCATGAAGCCCTCGATCAGATGACGCCCTCAACGGCCCTGAGCCACTTCCGCAGCATCCTTGTCGCCAACAACGCGCTACCCGAACGCGACGAGTACCTAGCCCGGCTCGAGCAGTGGCTCGACCGCATCCTGGACGACGTCGACCACGCGGAGGACAAACGGCTCTTACGCAGCTTCGCCACATGGTTCCACCTGCGCCGGCTGAGGCGCCGATCCGCCCGCCGCCCCCTGACAATCAACCAGATCGGCGGAGTCCGCCACGAAGTCCGTTCCTCCATACGCCTGCTGGCCTGGCTCCGTGACCGCGAAACGGACCTCTCCCGATGCACTCAGGACGACATCGACGCATGGCTGTCGTCCGACCGGGCGGGCAGATACGTCGTCCGCAACTTCGTCATCTGGGCAGTGGAAAACCGTCACGCCCACGGCATCGCCATCCCCACCCGCTCGGAATCCAGAACACGTGGTCAAGCGCTCCTGCCGGAGGCCGACCAGCGATGGACCCTCAGCAAGCGGCTCCTGCACGACACCACGCTGGACACCGTCGACCGCGTCGCCGGCTGTCTCGTCGTCCTCTACGCACAGCCCTGCAGCCGCATCGTGAGCCTGACCGTCTCCCATGTCACCGAGACAGACAAGGGAAT
>NZ_JBNNJZ010001052.1:0-1536 GCF_050270335.1 Streptomyces sp. NPDC059900 | reverse complement strand
GTCCCACTTCACCCGGAACTTGAAATTCTTGTACGGGTCGAAACGCTGTGCGTTGACGGTGAACTGAGCCATGGTCACACCCCCGGCCGAATCTGCTGGATGCTGATAACGACGAATTCGGCCGGTTTGACCGGTGCGAAGCCGACGATGATGTTGACGATTCCGCGGTCGATGTCTTCCTGCGGATTGACCGTGCGGCCACACCGCACGAAATAGGCTTGCGCGGGTGTCGTGCCCTGGAAGGCGCCGCGCCGGAAGAGCCCGCTCATGAATGCGCCCACATTGAGCCGGATCTGCGACCACAGGGGCTCGTCGTTGGGCTCGAAGACCACCCACTGCGTGCCGCGGTAGAGGCTCTCCTCGATGTACAGGGCCAGTCGCCGTACCGGCAGATATGCCCACTGGCTGGCCAGCTGATCGGCACCCATGGTGGTGCGGGCACCCCAGACGACTCGTCCCGGTACAGGGAAGGTGCGCAGGCAGTTGACCCCTTCGGGGTTGAGTTTCCCGTGCTGTTCATCGGTCAGTCGCACGGTGAGCTCTGGAACGCCGTTCAGCGTGGCATCCTGCCCGGCGGGAGCCTTCCACACGCCGCGTACGGCGTCCGTGCGGGCGATGACGCCGGCGACGGCGCCGCAGGGGACGAACGACGCCAACCGGTTCTCGCGCAGTGAGTCTGCGGCGCGGATCCGCGGAAAGTAGAGGGCGGCATTGGGCGAGCGGGTCACGAGCGTGGACACGGCGGCCGGCACGGCGGCGGGATCGACCCATGCCTCGGGCGGGTCCACGAGCAGTATCGCCCGTCGATCTTGGCAGTACCGTGCGGCGGCGTCCCAGGTCGCAAGGCCGGGATCCGTCCCGGGGGTGAACGGTGGGATGCACAGGAGGTTGAACAGGTCGCTCTCCTCCAGGGCATAGAGCCCCTGTCGCCCATCTCGCAGTCCCGGGGCGGACACCTGGTCCGCAGTGATCGGCTTGCCGTCGGCCCCGCCCGTGAAGGCGATCGGGGCCTGCGTGACCATGGGGCGGTCCAGCGGCGATTGCTTGACGCGGACCAGCCGCGACTGGGCGGCCAGCACATCGGTGACGAACCGCGGATCCCCCTGGACCAACGTCAAATTGAGGAAACGCTCCTCGGTCACCACCTGCTTGGGGTTGGTGGCAGACACCTCCTGCAGAGTCAGGTGGAACGCCGCAGCCGCTGCGGGTGGCGGTGGTACTACAGCCCGCAACTGCCTTCCCCAGTTTCCCGGTGCGGCCGCGGCCAGGCGCAACGGCGTGCCTCCGGCAGCGGGCACGATCGCCTCGGCGAGATCTTCGGCGTTCGGTGCGCTCGGGTTGTGCACCCGCACGATGAGCGCTTCGGACCCGCCGTTGTCGAAGAACTGCGCGACGGCGTATCCCATGGGTGCCTCGTCCCACAGGTCGCCGAACCGGCGGCTGAATTCGCCGAAGTTGTTGACGGTGGTGGGGGAGTCGACCGGCCCGCGTCGCGCCCGTCCGACGAAGGCTGTGATGGACATCGACCCCCCGTTG
>NZ_JBNNJZ010001051.1:0-1545 GCF_050270335.1 Streptomyces sp. NPDC059900 | reverse complement strand
GGCCTGCACACAGCGGACATCAGCATGAGCAGGCGCGGCGAGGGCGAGATGCGGCAGGCCCAGCTGTGGAGCGGCGACGGTACATGCGTAACCATCGTCAATTACGAGGACTGGTGGAAGCCTCGGGCGGTCACCGTCTATGGGCCCCGCAATCTGTGGGCCGAAGTCGTCGCCGGCTTCACGCGCTGGTGCGTGGCCGGATCGCCGCACTACACCCGCTACGGGCTGACCATCGACGAGTCCGGCACCAACCTGTGGCTCGATCACCCCGAGCAGCGCGTCGACCAGTAGAAATCACCTCGCGCCCGGCGCCGCCCGCCGAGCCAGCCGATATGGTCATCGTGGACGACATCGAGGCGCTGACCGCCGAGGCGGTACCGGGCTGCAACGACGACAACCCCTACCGCTGAGCCCAGACCCCGCTCAGTACGGCATATCCCCCGCGCTCGCCCGTTGTCTGAAAAGGTGCCGCTCACGCCGACCGACCGCATCGCCTTCACCGACCTGCCCGCCCCCCCCTCCGTGAGGCGATCGCCACGCAGACCGGCCCCATCGCCGTCGTGGAGATGATGGAGGGCGGCTTCAACTCGTCGGTCGCCGCACGCATCCACACCCCGCGCGGCCCGTTCTTCGTCAAGGCCCTGCCCGCCGATCACCCCCGCGTGTGGACCCAGCAGCGCGAGGCGCAGATCTCCACGTACGTGGCACGCATCGCCCCGCGCGTTCTGGCCCACATCCAGCAGGACGACTGGGACGTCCTCGTCACCGAAGCCATCGAGGGCCGTCACCCCGACTACCGGCCCACCTCCCCGGACCTGCCCGCGATCGTGGACGCCCTGTGCTGGCTGTCCTACCTGGACGCCCCCGCCGGGGTCGAGGTGAAGAACGCCGCCGAGCGCCTGGCCGCGTTCGTGCCCGCCGATCAGCTTCATCTCTTCGAGGGCGACACCCTCTGCCACACCGACCCCAACCCCTCGACTCTCCTCGTCGACGGCGGCCGGGTGAAGTTCGTCGACTGGGCCTGGGCCACACGCGGCCCCGCCTGGCTGGACGCCGGATACTGGCTGCTGTGGCTGATCGCCGAGGGCGGCCAGACCCCCGAGGCCGCGCACGCGGCGGCGGCACGCGTCCCCGCCTTCCAGCAAGAGCCCGCCTCCGTGCTCACCGTGTTCGCCGACGCGCAGGCCGACTTGTGGGCGTCCATCGCCGCCGCCCCCTGGACCCAGCGCATGCAAGCCGGGACCAAGGCCTGGGCCGACTACCTGCGCACCACGACGTGAGGAGCCCGCGGCCGCAGCGTGACGCACGTGAACGTGCCATCCAGCGCCCACCGGCGAAAGCGCGTGTAGAGCGACTGCCATGGCCCGTACCGGGTGGGCACATCCCGCCAGGCGGCACCCGCACGGATCTTCCACACGATCCCGTTCAGCATCGTTCGGTCATCCGCCCGCGGACGACCGAACGACGGTGCAGGAAGGAACGGGCGTAACAACTCCCATTCCTCATCGGTCAGTTCAAAGCGACGATTCACGAGAGTCATCATCC
>NZ_JBNNJZ010001050.1:0-1548 GCF_050270335.1 Streptomyces sp. NPDC059900 | reverse complement strand
ACCCGGTGGCGGGCAGCGTCTCGGTCAGGGCGGGCACCACGAAGGTGGCCCACCAGTGCCCCACCGCATCCCGGTACACCCGCACCGAGGACGGCGCCCCGGGCAGGTCGCGCGACCACACCGGCCGCACCACGATCCCGCCGGCCAGGTGCAGACGTCCGTCCTTGAGACGGAACCCGCGCCGGGTGTATTCGAGGGTCGGCCGCGCATCCCGCTTCTTCTTGAAGCGGGGCATCCCGGCCCGGCGCGCCATCGGCAGACCGGCCCTGATGTCCGTAAGTGCCTTGGCCCGGGATCTGCCGAAGTCCCGGATCAGCTGCTGCTGGGGAACGCAGGCGCCCTGCCGCAGCCACGGCGTGCTCGCCCGGGCCCCGGTCAGCATCGCTGCCAGTTGCACCGGCCCGCACGTGCTCTTCTCGCCGGTCGCGCGGTTGTGCGCGTGGACGGCCTTGGACTTCGCGACGCACTCGTTCCACACCCAGCGCAACCGGCCCCACTCCGCCTCCAGCCCGGTGCGGGCCGTCGACGACACCCGCAGGCGATAGGTGTAGCGCACGCATGCGGACTCCCGTGCGGTCGTGAATGCCGTCATTCCAGCAACCTAGCGCCCTGCACTGACAACGCCGGATTCGCCCGGAGGGTGAACCGGCCCCACCCTGCCCCGCTCACGCGGGAGCTTCGATTCCTCCTCGCCCCGCCCGAAGGCGGGGGTATCCACGAAGGAGACTCCCGATGACCCTCGTACTGCGGGAGTTGTCCGTCGAGGCGGCGGGGCGGGCCCTGGTCGACCGGTTGAGCATCGAGGTGGAAGCCGGCCGGGTCGTCGGGCTCGTCGGGCCCAACGGCAGCGGCAAGTCCACCGCCCTGCGCTGCGTCTACCGGGCCCTGAAGCCGACTTCGGGCGCGGTCCTCCTGGACGGCGCCGACCTGACCTCGCTCAAACTGCGCGACAGCGCCCGCTCCATCGCCGCCCTCACCCAGGAGAGCCACACCGAACTCGACTTCACCGTCGAGGAGGTGGTGGCCCTGGGCCGTGCGCCGCACGCCCGCGGCAACCAGCCCCTGACCGCACGCGAACACGCCCTGTGCCGAAAGGCGATGGACCGCCTGGACGTCACCCATCTCGCGGAGCGCAGCGTGCTCACCCTCTCCGGCGGCGAGCGCCAGCGCGTGCTCGTGGCGCGCGCCCTGGTCCAGGAACCCCGCGTCCTGGTCCTGGACGAGCCCACCAACCACCTGGACATCCGCCACCAGGTCGAGCTCCTGTCCTTCCTGCGCGGATCGGGACTCACCGTGCTCACCGCCCTGCACGACCTCAATCTGGCGGCCGCCGCCTGCGACAGCATCGCCGTCCTGAGCTGCGGCTCCCTGGTCGCCACCGGCAGCCCGGCCGAAGTCCTGAACCCCGAGTTGATCCGCAAGGTGTTCGGCGTCGACGCCACGGTCGTGCACCACCCCCGTACCGGGACACCCCAACTCGTCTACGACCTCGCCCCCACCGGCGCCCCGGCACCCGCCGGCGCCCTGTCCGAAGGACCGCGCTCATGA
>NZ_JBNNJZ010001049.1:0-1550 GCF_050270335.1 Streptomyces sp. NPDC059900 | reverse complement strand
GCAAATCGTGCTGATCACCCACGACACCCGGTGCGCACTCGACGCCGTGGTCGATCTGGTGAACACCGCACCGGACACGGAGAGTGCCGAGACGGAAGGGCTCCCGGACCTAGCAGCGCTGGGCGAGTTCGTACGAAGCCACGACATAAGTGACGTCGGAGTGCTCTCCGAGCGTGACCTGGCGGGCGTCCGGCACATCCGGAGCCGCTTCCACGAGGTTTTCGCGGCCCCCGAACCGCAGGCCGCGGCGGCCGTGATCAACGAACTGATCGCGGCGGCGGGCACCACGCCCCGCCTCACCGACCACGACGGCTACGACTGGCACGTGCACTACTTCGCGCCCGGCGCCTCCATCGCCGACCACCTCGCGGCGGACTGCGGGATGGCGCTCGCCTTCTTCGTGGTCGCCGGCGAGCAGGAGCGGCTGCGGCGCTGCGAGGCGCCGGACTGCCGGCGGGCCTTCGTCGACCTCTCCCGCAACCGCTCGCGCCGCTACTGCGACAGCCGCACCTGCGGCAACCGGCTGCATGTCGCCGCCTACCGGGCCCGGCGCAAGGAAGCCGCGGGCTGAGCCCGCGGCCGGGGCCCCTACAGCCCCAGCAGATCGTGCAACGACCCCAGCAGGAGCAGAACGCCGATCACCGCCAGGAAGATCATCAGGGGTGGCTGGGAGAGCGCGAACAGACAGCCCTTGGGCTCCTCGGTCGCGGCTCGCTCATCGGTCGGCGGGGCGGCATCGCCCGGTGCGGTGTCCAGCATCTCGCCGCGATGATGACGCAGTCCGCGGGGTGGCGATGACCAACACGTCAGAAAACCGCGGGAGTTCGCCACATCCCGCGACCTGCGGAAGTCCGGCGTCCGGCGCACACCGCGCCCGGCTCACCAGCGACGCGTCCCGCACGGCCCCGCCCCGCCGCCGTCCACACGAACGAGGGATTCCCGCGGCCGCCCGACACCGGCGGTCGTTGACGCGGGCTTCCCGCGCGCCCGTCGCCTCCCGGCCCTTCCCGTCAGATGCCGTGCTTCTTCAGGATGGCCTCGATGTCGCTGAAGTCCTCCTTGGGCGCGGCGGCCTGCGGCCGCTCAGCCGGCCGCGCGGCCGGGCGGGCGCCCTGGCCCAGGGAGGGCGCGGACGCCGCCGGGGCCACCGCATCGCGCTGGGCCGCCTTCGCGGCCTTGCGCTCCTTGCGGGTGCCGCCGGACCTGCGCTCCACGGCGCGGGTGGTCATGAAGAGCAGCCAGGCGACACCGAGGACGCCGAAGCCCACCCACGCCTTCATGCTGAAGGCGGTGTCGGCCAGCCATCCGACGACGCCGGTCATCACCAGGCCCACCGGGACCAGGGAGTAGGCCGCGAGGCGCGTCGCCGCGAGGAAACGCTTGCGGTAGGCCGTGATCGCGGCAATGCCGAGGCCGGCCGCGGATACGGCGGAACAGACGGTCTCGGCAATCATCCGGTCCTCCAGGGCGTGCGGCGTGCGGGCACGGACGGCGGCGCCGCCCTCCCCTCCATCCTGCACCGGGCGGGCACCCGCAGGCCACGCCCCGAG
>NZ_JBNNJZ010001048.1:0-1552 GCF_050270335.1 Streptomyces sp. NPDC059900 | reverse complement strand
GGTCCCCCTCGCAACCATCCGCCACCTCGCCGACCTCGGCACCCACCTGGCCCACGCCCCCATCACGGGCACAGACCTCACCCGCCCCGGCAGCGTTCCCGACACCTTCCCCACCGACCAGGCCCACACCGCCGCCTGCCGCTACGGCGAGACCCCCTGAACCCCCGCACGCCCCTCTGCCCGTAAGGACACCCCGACATGACCAACCCGACCAGCCGCGTCCGCGGAACCGCCAAGACAACTCCGGATGAGGTCCGGCCGTTGCCCGCTGAGCCGATGGGGCCGGGCGAGCAGGCCGTACGCGAAGTGCTCGGCAACGACGAGGCATACCGCCACCTGCGGGCCCGCGCGCACTGTGGCGCCTCCGATGCTCTGCTGGCCCAGCTCGTCCTGGACACCGCCAAGGAGGCCGACCGGCTCTACGCACGCCTGCGACTGCAGGCCGCCCACGCCCGCGACCGCCTCAACGACGCGCTCAACTGCCGCCGCACGGCCGCCTTCATCCCCGTCAGCGGCGTACTCAACTCCTGCGGCCACAGCACCGACCTGCTGGCCGCCCGAACCGCCCAGCAGCTCAACCAGCTCGGCCTGGTCCTCGACGCCTACAAAACGGCCCTGCCCCGCACCCCATAGCCCCTGCCCCTGGCCGCGCCCCATCCGGGCACGGCCAGGGCTCCCGTGCACCCGCCGCAACGGCTGGCACCTCAAGGAGGACGCCCCCATGCCGCACATCGATCTTCACCGCCAACGCGCCCTGGTCCACGCCACGCTCAAAAACGCTGAACTCGTTGTGAGATCCGGCGGCGAACTGGGAGCTCCTCGTCTGGCAGAGTTGTTGACTGCCTCCAGTCACGCCGTCTGGTACGAACGAGGCGGCGCGAACGTGCCGCCCGAGACGGCCTGGATCAGCACGGAGGCGGCCTTCCAACTGGTATCGGGCGCCGGGTATGCCCTGCACGGCCACACTGATCCTCGACTGCCGGGCGAGCTGGACCGCCTGGACAACAGCTCCCTGGCCGTCAAGCTCAGCGCGTTCGAGACCGCCGCGGCGCGCACCGCAGAGAGGCCGCCTGCCGCCCGCACGTCCAGCCTCACCCCGTGGACCGCCACCGCCGGGCGGAACACACGACGCGCGAGGCCTTGTTCGTGCGCATGCCGCAGTGGCGGTTTCTGCGGGGGATGCGGACACGCAGGCTGCGGAGGGCGATGATCAATCGGTGCGGTCGGCTGTTGGCTCTGCGGAGCTTGTGAAGCGGAGACTGCGCAGCACGCCGGCCATGATCGGTGCATAACAGTCTTCCCAGTGCGTGACCTGGGGTGTGGAGAAAGCGATGAGGCACATACGCTGCTCGGCGTCGCCCAGGTCCGCAGGGATCGGGATGACCGCGTGGAACTGAGCCGTCAGCACCCTGATCTCCTCGCCGTTCGTGGAGAGGGCCGCAGGAAGGGCGTACTCCTGGCCTCCGGTGAAGACGGCGGCCTGACCGCAGGGGGCATCGATCACCGAGCCGGACCAGCCTGCACCACGCGATTTGAGGATGCTGCGTAGAGT
>NZ_JBNNJZ010001047.1:0-1552 GCF_050270335.1 Streptomyces sp. NPDC059900 | reverse complement strand
CCGATGTGGGAAACGGCTACTTCATCCACTCGGCCCGCGATGTCCTGCACCGGGTGGCGGAGGAGGGCTATGTCTTCATCCCGCTGGCCGACGACCCGCACGGCATGGTGATCGGCTCGGACGGAGGGGGCATCCTCTTCGTCGCCGACTGGGGCGGTGCGATCCACCGCTCCCAGACGGCTTCCTCGCACGCCGCGGAGTTCGACAGGGTCGCCGAAGACTTCCCGGAGTTCCTCGATCTCATCCGCCGCTCGGTGGTCCGCTTCGCGGAAACGGGCGAGCCTGGCTGCCTGTAGGTGCTGTGGGCCGGGGGAGCCCCATCAGGCGTCACGCCGTGCCGTATCGGTGTGCGTGTCCGCCGCGCCACTTCACCCGCGCCGGGTCGTCGAGGAGTCCCTCCGCGTCCGGCAGCCCGGCAAGCCGGAGGAATCCGATGACGTCGGCGTCCGAGTGCGCGAGGCCGAGGATCCTGCCGTGCGCGGTCACCCGGCGTCCTCCGGTGCCGGACGGCGGGTGGACGATGGCGGGCGACCAGTCCGTGCTCGCGGCGTCGTCCGGTCGGATGGGTTCTGCATCCGGGCCGGGATGCCCGGAGCACCGGTGAGATGAGTCCTCGTTCCCGGATTCGGTGCGGGGATTCTTCACGCGGACAGGGCCGTTGCCAGGGCGATGACGATCAGGGCGCAGGCCAGGCCGACCAGCAGGTAGCGAACCGTTCCTTCACGGAGACGAGGAGCTGCGTCGTCCTCGAGGCCACAGCCGCACAGGCCGTGCTGTTCCAGGAGCGGGGAGTCGAGCCAGTAGGCGGCGGACAGCTCGGCCCGCGGCTGGGGGATCGGAGCATCTGTCATGCCAGGGGAACGAGAGTCGCGTCGGGCCCGGTACAGGCTGCCCGGTGACCTTCACGCTTCCCTCACACTCGTGCTGCATCTGAAATCGCTCGCCAGCCGAAGGAACGCCGATTCCGAGGCGGCATGCCGGCCGTGCCGCTGTGGGGGCCGCGGTTCCTGGTGCCGCGGACCGATGCCGACGCCTCACGTCACATGCGCCGCCGGATGCGTGGGGACAGTGCGATGTACACCGCGTGACCGGTGTGCGTCTTCAGCAGCCGACCGAACTGCTGTCCGGTGGCAACATCCCGCAACCGCACTACTCCGCCCTCACCGAATTCGACTGCCACCAAGGGGCTGCCGGAGGAACGCGCCACGGCTACACGGCTGTCGGCGGGACCCATCAGAGGGTGCCCGACGAGTCGGCCGGTAGCGCGGTCCCACAGCAACACCGAGCCGTCCTCGTCGGCAGCAGCCAACTGGGAGCCGTCGGGGGAAAACTCCACCTCCCAGACAGTGTTGGTGTTCCCGGTCAGGGGTTCGCCGACGCGCCGGCCGGTGGCTGACTCCCACAGCCGCACCGTCCAGTCCCTGCTGCTGGTTGCGAGAAAGCGGCCGTCGGGTGAGAACGCCATCCTCAGCACGTGCCCGGTGTGACCGGTCAGGGGTTCGCCGATGGGTTGGCCAGTGGTGGTGTCCCAGAGCCGGACCGTCGTGTCCAT
>NZ_JBNNJZ010001046.1:0-1554 GCF_050270335.1 Streptomyces sp. NPDC059900 | reverse complement strand
GTGATGCACCACCAACAGCAGCACAAACTCCCTCGGCGCCACCCGCAGCAACGACACCCGCCACGGCAGCTCCACACTCAGGTCAAAGCCACGGCTGCTGAGCCCGGCCAGAGTCTCGTCGAGGCGGGACTCCTCGGTGTCCACGACGGCCGGCCGCGGATGGGCATCAGGTCCGGCCAGTATGTGCTGGCGGGGCTTGCCCTCCCGGTCGGGGTAGACGGTGCGCAGGCTCTCGTGCCGGTCCGCGACATCGCCGAGCGCCGCCTCCAGCGCCTGCAGATCCAGCTCACCCTCCATCCGCAGTGCCAGTGGCAGGTTGTACGCCCCTGCCGCCTCCGAGTCCACGCCGTCCATCCGGCTCAGGAACCACATGCGCTGCTGGCCGAACGAGAGCGGCACGTCGTCGGGCCGCGACTGCGGCCGCAGCGCCACCCGGTTCCCGGCCGCGGCGTCGCCGACCAACCGGGCGATCCCGGCCACAGTGGGTGCGGCGAAGACGTCGCGGATACCCAGCTCGGTGTCGAGCACCGCGCGGATGCGGGCGACGAGCCGCATGCCCAGCAGTGAGTCCCCGCCCAGCTGGAAGAAGTCGTCGTCGATACGGACCTCGCCAATGCCGAGGACGTCGGAGAAGAGGCTGCAGAGGATCTCCTCGGCGGGGGTGGAGGGCGCTCGCCCGTGGCCGGTGACGGTTTCGGGGGCGGGGAGAGCGGTCTTGTCGACCTTGCCGTTGGGGGTCAGGGGCAGGGCGTCCAGGATCGTGACCGTGGCCGGGACCATGTGGGCGGGGAGGCGGGTGGCGGCGAACTCCCGTATGGCGGCGGGGTCCAGCGATGCGCCGGATACGGCGTACGCGGCGAGACGGTCGTCGCGGGCGATGACGGTGGCCTGGGTTACGTCGGGGTGGGCAGCGAGGACGGACTCGATCTCGCCGGGTTCGATGCGGAAGCCGCGGATCTTGACTTGCTCGTCCGCGCGGCCCCGGAAGTGCAACAGCCCGTCCGGACTCCATCGGGCGAGGTCGCCGGTGCGGTACATGCGTCCGCCACCGGCGTACGGGCAGGCCACAAATCGCTCGGCGGTCAGCTCCCGGCGGCCCAGGTAGCCGCGGGCCAGACCCGGACCGGCGAGATAAACCTCGCCGGTGGCACCGATGGGCACCGGACGCAGGAAGTCATCCAGGACGTAGACCCGGGTGTTGGGCAGCGGGCTGCCGATCGACGGCGCCTCGTCATCGGGCGTGAAGCCTGTCGGCAGTTCCACTGCCGTGGTCATCACGGTGGCCTCGGTAGGTCCGTAGGTGTTCCACAGCCCCGCCCGGGCCCGCCACTTGGCGGCCAGATCGGCGGTCAGCCGCTCGGCGCCCAGGACCCAGTTGCGTACACCGGGGACTGCTCGGGGATCGAGCACGGACAGCAGCGACGGCACCACGCTGGCCACCGTCACCCCGCTGTTCCGGATCATCTCCGCCAGCGCCTGCGGATCGGTGCGCTCTTCGCCGGTGGCGATGGCCAGGGTGCCGCCGGACGCCAGCGTGGCGGCGATGTCCAGCAC
>NZ_JBNNJZ010001045.1:0-1560 GCF_050270335.1 Streptomyces sp. NPDC059900 | reverse complement strand
GCGTTTAGAGCGTCCGGAGGCCGGCCTGGTCGGCCGCGGCCGGGCGCGCCCGCCCATCGAGAGGAATCCCCATCACTGCATCGCATGCGGTCGCAGGCAGCCGGAGCAACCGGGCAGTGCTGCTCACGGTGACCTGTCTGGGCCAGTTCATGGTCCTGCTCGACAACACGATCGTCGGAGCGGCCCTGCCCGACATGCAGCACCGGCTGCACACGCAGCTGACCGGTCTGCAGTGGATCGTCGACGCGTACGTCCTGCTGGTCGCCATGCTGCTGCTGTCCGGCGGCATCTTCGCCGACCGGTTCGGCCGCAAGCGGGTGTACCTGAGCGGCGTGGCGCTCTTCACCCTCGCTTCAGTGCTGTGCGCCCTCGCGCCCTCGGTCGGCTGGCTGGTCGCCGGCCGGGTACTGCAGGGCATCGGGGCCGCGGCGCTGAGCCCTGCCTCGCTCGCCCTGCTCGCCGCCGCCTATCCCCTGCCGCAGGAACGCACCAAGGCAATCGGGCTGTGGGCCGGACTGAGCGGGATCGGCCTGGCCGCCGGTCCCGTGGCCGGCGGCGTGCTGACGCAGGCGTTCGGCTGGCCCGCCATCTTCCTGGTCAATCTGCCCATCGGCGCGCTCCTGCTGCTGGTCGGCCTGCGCCACCTGCAAGAAAGCCGCAATCCCGGTGCGCCCGCGATCGATGTCCCGGGCACGGTGCTGTCCGTGCTGGGGGTGGGGGTGCTGACCTACGCCCTGATCGAGGGCGGTGCCCGCGGCTGGACCTCACCGGTGATCCTGGGCAGCTTCGCCGCCGCGGTGCTCCTCCTGGGCGCCTTCACCGCCGTCGAGGCGCGCCGTTTAGCACCGATGCTGCCGCTGCGGCTGTTCAAGCAGCGGCTGTTCACCGTGTCCAACACCGCCATGACCGTGGTGGGGTTCGCGCTCATGGGGTCCTCGTTCTTCTTCTCCCAGTTCTTCGTGTACGTCCAGGGCAGCTCGATCCTGCGGGCCGGTCTGCAGACCCTGCCGATGTCCCTCGCCATGGTGATCGTCAGCCCGTACGCGGGCCGGCTCGCCGCCCGCTACGGCTTCCGCGGCACGGTCACCGCCGGCCTGGCCCTGGCGGGCCCGGGCCTCCTGGCGCTCGGCATGGTGCACGCCGACACCGGCTACGCGAACGTGTGGTGGCGGCTGGCCGTCATCGGCACCGGCTTCGCCCTGACCCTGTCGCCGCTGACGGCAGCCGCCATCCAGTCCGTCAGCCCGCAGGAAGGCGGCCTCGCCTCCGGCATCATCAGCACCACCCGGCAGATCGGCGCGGTGCTCGGCGTGGCGCTCCTTGGAGCCGTCGTCCGCACCCGCCAATCCGGCGGCGCCTCCTTCGAGGCCGGCCTCAACAGCGCCTTCCTCACGGCCGGCGCCGTCACCTCGGCCACCGCCGTGCTCACCGGCCTGTGGCTGACCAGGTCCACGCCCGCACACGACACCCCGGCGCCGCAGCGTTCGGCCGGCCCGGACGCGCCCACCGCCCCGGAACAGGCACCCGCCAACAGCCGCTGACACCAACTCCGCCCCGGCC
>NZ_JBNNJZ010001044.1:0-1574 GCF_050270335.1 Streptomyces sp. NPDC059900 | reverse complement strand
GGAAGGGGCGGGGTTGGGGAACAGTCAGTTCTTTGAGCCGTCCCGCGGCATCCACAGCAGCAGCACAAGGACCCCGGCCAGCAAAATGCACCCACTGGTCCGGAACGCCATCGCATACCCGGACGTCAGCGCCTCCGGCGTAGTCGAACCCCCCATCTGCGACGCGGAAACCGTCGAGAGGACCGCGAGCCCCAGCGCCCCGCCCATCGTCCGCGAGGTATTGATGAGCCCGGAGACGAGCCCCGCGTCCCCGGGGTCCGCCCCCGACGTGCCGAGGGACGCAAGCGGCGTAGTGGCCAGCCCCGCGCCGAACATCATCATGATGCCGGGCAGCATGATCGAAGTGACGTAGTGGCCGTCGGCGGTCATCAGGGACTGCCAGCCGAACCCCGCCGCGGCCACCAGAATCCCGAGCACGGACACGTTCTTCGCCCCGAGCACCCGCATCAGGCGGGGCGCCAGCTTCGACCCGAAGACGATCGTCAGCGACGAGGGGATCAGCGCGAGGCCCGCCTTGAGGGCCGAGTAGCCGAGGACGTTCTGCGCGTACAGCGTCATGAAGAACCACATGGCGAACATCCCGCCGCCGCACACGAACATCGCCGCGTTCGCCGCCGAAACGGACCGCACACGGAACAGCCCCAGCGGCATCAGCGGCACCTTCGTACGCGCCTCGACCAGGACGAAGAGGCCGAGCAGCACGAGCCCGGCGGCCAGCGGCACCAGGGTCGCCGCAGCCGTCCAGCCCTTCTCCTCCGTCTGCACGATCCCGTACGCGAGCGTCGCGAGCCCCGCCGTCACGAGCACCGCGCCCGGCACGTCGAGGCGGCGCGCCTCGCCGGCCCGGCTCTCGGTCAGCCAGGCCAGGCCCGCGACGACGACGAGGGCGCCGATCGGCACGTTGATCAGGAGCACCCAGCGCCAGGAGAGCAGGTCGGTGAGGACACCGCCGACGAGACCGCCCGCGGCGCCGCCGCCCGCGCCCACCGCGGACCAGGTGCCGATCGCCCGTATCCGGGCGGGCCCCTCGGGCACGGCCGAGGTGAGGATCGTCAGGGTGGACGGGGCGAGGACCGCCGCGCCCAGGCCCTGCACGGCCCGCGCCACGAGCAGCTGCCATTCGGCCTGCGCGAGCCCGCCCGCGAGCGAGGCCGCCGTGAAGAGCCCGAGCCCGACCAGGAACATCCGCTTGCGGCCGAAGAGGTCACCGGCCCGCCCGCCGAGCAGCATGAATCCGGCGAAGGCGATCGAGTACGCGTTGACCACCCATTGCAGCCCGACCGCGCTCATGCCCAGGTCGGACCGCATGGAGGGCAGCGCGGTGTTCACCACCGACACGTCGAGGACGACCAGGAACTGCCCGGCGCAGGCGGCGAGCAGCACCGCCCATACGGGTGCGGGCTTCCGCGCGGTGGCGGCTATGTAAGTGTCGGGGGGCGTTTGGACCATGACGGGAATGTTCTCAGGGATTGCGTGCCCCGTGCATCGGGGTTTCGGCGCAAAGATTCTCGGCCGCGGGTCCTAGGACCCACGGCCCTCATCCGCCTCCCGAGGCACCCCGGGCCGCTATCCCC
>NZ_JBNNJZ010001043.1:0-1583 GCF_050270335.1 Streptomyces sp. NPDC059900 | reverse complement strand
GGCATACCCGATGTGAAAATTTCTCTTGGGCTCGTATATGTTTATAATTCACCGCTCTAGCAGGGATGCGGGAGTGGCTCAGCAGCCCTTTACCCACTCCCGCAGCTCCTCCTTGAGGGAGCGCTGGAACGCCGTCACCAGCGCCTGCACCACCATCGGCTGCATATGGGCCGACAGGGACCGCATCGCCGCCACGTGCTCCGGGTCCGACTCCCGCTCCCGGTAGGGACCCCACACCTCGTCGCGGAAGAGGCGGGACAGCTCGACGGCCGCCGAGCGCGTGTGCTCCATCAGGACCGTGCGCGCCGCCAGGATCGTCTCGTGCGCGATGGGCACGTCGAGCAGCTGCACGCCCAGGCGCAGCAGTCCCGGATCGACGCTGTAGACCCCCCGGCGCCCCGCGGGGGCGACGACGCCCATCGCCGAGAGCCGGTCCAGATCCCCGTCGCCCAGCGGCCGCCCCGCCCTGCGCTCCAGCTCCGCGCGATCGGTCTCCTCGGCCGAGTCGGGGGCCCAGGAGGCCACCACCGCACGGTGAATGGCGAGGTCGTGGGCGCTCAGATCGGGCGGCAGCTGCTCCAGATACCGCTCGATCGCGGCCAGCGTCATGCCCTGGTGCTGGAGCTCCTCGATGAGCCCGAGCCGGGACAGGTGCTCCTGGCCGTAGTGACCGACCCGGCGCGGACCGATCACCGGCGGCGGCAGCAGACCCTTGGTGCCGTAGAAGCGGATCGTGCGGACGGTGACGCCCGCGCGCGCGGCCAGTTCGTCGACCGTGAGCGTCGGCTCGTCGGTGTCCGCTGTCCTCGTCATCGTCATGGCAGCACATCGCCTTCCCGTTCGTGCACCGGCAGTTGTGCACCGATCCGGTGCAACAGTATTGCTGTCTCACCACTGTTGTGAAAGCGTCCCGCCCAGTCACTTGAAAGCGTCCGGACCGGTCACTTGCTTCGTCGATGACGCCAGGAGGCGGTCATGACCACGATCCTGCGACTTCCCGGGGAACCCGCCGGCATCACCCTCCCCGCCCTGCTGCTCCGCAACGCCGAGGACCTCGGTGACCGCCCCGCCCTCTCCTGGCGCACCGCCCCCGAAGGCCAGTGGACGACTCTGACCTGGAGCGAAGCCCGCCGCAAGATCGCCGTCCTCGCCGCCGGATACGCGGCGCTCGGCGTGCGGCGCGGCGAGCACGTCCTCATGATGATGGGCAACCGCCCCGAACACTGGCTGAGCGATCTCGCCCTCGTGCACCTCGGCGCGGTCCCCGTCACCGTCTACGGCACATCGGCCCCCGAGCAGATAGCCCACATCGCCCGGCACAGCCGTGCCCGCTTCGCGATCGTCGAGGGCGCCCGGGAACTGGACCGCTGGGAGCCGCTCCTGCCGGACGTCACGGTCCCGCTGGAGCGCCTGGTCGTCGTCGAGCCCGCCGACGCGGGCACGCACCGCACGTACGGCTCCCTGCACGCCACCGGGAGCCGCCTCTTCGACGCCGACGGCTTCGAGAAGGCCTGGCGCGAATCCGCCGCGGAGGACCCGCTCACCGTCGTCTACACCTCGGGCACCACCGGCGACCCCAAGGG
>NZ_JBNNJZ010001042.1:0-1583 GCF_050270335.1 Streptomyces sp. NPDC059900 | reverse complement strand
ACCTGGTACTGAGCGGCGAGCTTGGCCACCGCCCGGCGGGTGTGTGCTGGCATCAGTGCTCCCGTCGGGTTGTGGAAGTCGGGTACCAGGTAAGCGAGTTGGCCGCGTGCGGCGGCAAAGGACTCCCGCAGCTGCTTCAGGTCCCAGCCTTCGGTGGTCACCCGGCAGCCCGTCAGCTTGGTTCCGGCAGCGCGCAGCACCCGCAGCGCGTCCACGTACGTGGGGATTTCCACCACGGCCACGCGGGGCCGGAAGTGCGCTGCGAGCAGGGCCAGCGCCGCCCGCGCCCCGCTGGTGACCAGGATCTGCTCGGGCAGGGTCGCGGTGCCCTCGCGGCTGTACCGTGCCGCGATCGCGGCACGCAACTCCGGGATGCCCGGGCTCGGTTCGCCGTGTTCGGCCAGCAAGGGCCCGGCCCGCTCCAGGGCGCGTCGGGACGCCTCCAGGTAGCGCTCCTGCGGCGCGGCGGGAACCGCCCGGCTCAGGTCGACCACGCGGCCGGCCTCCCCGGTCGCCGAGAGAGGGGCAACCCGCTCCGTGGCGGCCGCGGGCAGCTGTACGGTGCTGGCGCTGCCGTGTCGGGTGCGGACCCATCCCGCCGCACGCACCCGGTCCAGAGCGGCTGTGACGGTGCCACGGCTCACCCCGAGGGCGGCGGCCATACGGCGTTCGGCGGGCAGTTCGCTCCCGGGCCGGATACGGCCGTCGGCCACTGCCTCCCGTAGCGCGCGGGCGAGCGCTGCGCTGAGCGCCGCTTCAGCGTTCCGCCAGGGCCCCAAAGCCTGCGTCAGCTGGTGGTCTCCGATACGCACTGGTCCAGTTTCCCACTATTGGACCGGGTGCCGGGCCGGCCGGCTCCGTACGGTCGTGATCACACCATGCGAACGGAGACCTGCCATGCACCCGCGCCTTGCCACCGACCGCGACGGCTTGCCCCGTCTGCTGGAGGCTGTCCGGCAGCACGCTTCTGGCGTACTCGCCCGTGCCGGAGATCGGGAGGTCCTCCCGACAGCGCCGTTGCCGCAACCCCCATCCCCGCCGGTGGAGGGGATCGGGCTGCAGGCCACACTGGAGGAATTCGCGGCCCGTTGGGAGCCGGTGCTGTCGGCGAGCGCCGGTCCGCGGTATCTCGGATTCGTCACCGGCGGGGTGACGCCGGCGGCACTGGCCGGCGACTGGCTGACCTCGACGTGGGACCAGAACGCTCTCTCGTCCCTGGATGGTGCGGGCCAGCACCTGGAGCGCGAGACGATCGGCTGGCTGCGGGCCCTGTTCGGCCTGTCCGAGAGGCAGAACGGAACCTTCGTCAGCGGCGCCACCATGTCCAACACGGTCGGCCTCGCCCTGGCCCGCGAATGGCTCGGAGAACAGCTCGGTGTCTCGCCGGCGGAGCACGGAGCGGGCGCCCTCGGCGCGGTACGGGTGCTGTCGGGAGCCGCGCATTCCAGCGTGCCCAAGGGACTGTCGATGCTCGGCCTGGGACGCCGGTCGCTGATCCGAGTGCCAACCCGCGCCGGGCGGGAAGCCGTCGACCCACAGGCCCTGGAGCACGCACTGCGCGATGCCGGAGGCCCGTGCATCGT
>NZ_JBNNJZ010001041.1:0-1592 GCF_050270335.1 Streptomyces sp. NPDC059900 | reverse complement strand
CTCTACCCCTTCCTATACTTTCTCGCCATCCCCCGCGTTGTGGTGGCGGCCGCGCACCCCCACCCCGCGGGCCGCCCGGCGGGCGTGGGGCCCCGGACCCGGGGGGGTCCGGGGCCCCACCGCCGTACGTGCGCCGGGGTCTGCTCAGGGACTGTTCGGAAGAGCTAGGCGGAGGGTGACCAGTAGTCGACGAGGGTGCCGACCCCCGGCTCCAGGGCCTTCCACGAGCCGGAGTACGTCAGGACCGCGAAGGCGGCCGTGGGAAAGCCGCGGCGGTCCATCCGCGTACGGGCGTCGCCCTCGGAGCTTCCGGCAAGGATGTCGGCGAGCCCCTGCACTCCGGGGTTGTGGCCGATCAGCACGACGTTCTGCACGTCGTCCGGGGTGTCGTTGAGCACGGCGATCAGCTCGCCCGGAGAGGCCTCGTACAGCCGCTCCTCGTAGACGGTCTTGGGCCTGTTGGGCAGCTCCTGGACGGCGAGCTTCCATGTCTCGCGGGTCCTGGCGGCCGTCGAGCAGAGGGCCAGGTCGAGAGGGATGCCGCTGTCTGCCAGCTTGCGCCCCGCGACGGGCGCATCCTTGCGGCCTCGCTCCGCGAGCGGCCGCTCGTGGTCGGACACCTGCGGCCAGTCGGCCTTCGCATGCCGGAAAAGGACAATCCTGCGGGGTTCTGCGACGCTCATGCGTCCCAGCTTCGCATGAAACCCGCCGGTGGGCGCAGGGAGTTGGACTGCTCCCCCGACACGGGTGACGGCGTCCGCGCGAGGCGGGTCACGCGGTGGTACGGAAGACCGTCTCCTGGATGCGCTCCAGCAGGTGGGTGACCACCGGCTCACCGGCCGTGGCGTGGGCGTCGGCGGGGTTCAGCATCAGCAGGAGCAGGGCCGCGAAGGCTATGGCGGGGAGGGCGATCGCCCACCACGGAAGCTGGATCTCGACGCTCGCGGAGTCCTTGGTGGCTCCCGGGTCGCGCCTGGTGTGCGAACGGGCCGACATGCCGCCTCCGTGGTCTTCGAGTCCTCCGTGCCGCGTCTTCGCGGCCACATCTCGAAGGTACGGACCGGGCGACCCTCAGCACATCCGGTGATCCACCCACTTGACCCTGACACTGACCCCCTAGGGGATGGTGGTGCTAGCCCCACCACCGGCCCCGCCGGGGTCAGTTCACGGCGAGGCGATGGAGGCGATGATGCCGATGATCACGGTGATGGCCAGCATCGAGCCAAGCACGATGAGCAGCTTCTTCTGGCCGTTCTGGGGATTCGGGTCGAGCACGGGCATGGGGAGAGTGTCGCACCCTTTGTCCGGGGCGGCTCCGCCGGGGTGGGGCAGCACTCCCCCCGGAGCAGGGCGACACTCCCCCGGAGTCAGGCGGCCGCCGCGATCTCGTCCTCGACCGTGCGGTTGCGGCCCGCCAGGATGCCCACCACGATCTGCGGCACCATCAGGCCCGCCATGAGCGCGATCGGCAGCCCCCAGCCGCCGCTGTGCTGGTAGAGCACGCCCACCAGGAGCGGCCCCGGGATCGAGATCAGGTAGCCCGTGCTCTGCGCGAAGGCGGAGAGCTTGGCGACGCCCACACTGCTCTTGGC
>NZ_JBNNJZ010001040.1:0-1597 GCF_050270335.1 Streptomyces sp. NPDC059900 | reverse complement strand
GCGCTGGGGACGCCTGTACCGCTCCGACTCCCTGGCCAAGTTGCAGGGCGCCGACTGGGAGCGCTTCCGCTCGCTGGGAGTGGAAACGGTCATCGACCTGCGCTACCCCTGGGAGATCGAGGCCAAGGGGCGGGTGCCCGCAGCGGAAGGGCAGGCCTACGTCAACCTCAGCGTGGAGCACCGCCCCTACGACCAGGCGGAGATCGACCCCGGTCTCGACCCCTGGCGCTATCTCGCCGACCGGTACGCGGAGGTCGCCCTCGACGGCGCCGGGGAACTCCGCCAGGCCCTGGAGACCATCGCGTCCGGCAGCGGCCCGCAGGTCTTCCACTGCGCCTCGGGCAAGGACCGCACCGGCCTGCTCGCCGCCCTGGTCCTCGCGCTCCTGGGCGTGGCCGACGACGACATCGCCGCGGACTTCGCGCTGACCGAACTGGCCACGGACCGGCTGATCGCCGACTGGAAGGCGGCCCACCCGGACCGGACCCTGAACTGGCCCGGCTACGGGCGGGCACCCGAAGAGATCATGCGTCTGTTCCTGTCCGACCTGACCGGCGCCTACGGCTCGGTGCACGCCTACACGATCAAGGAACTCGGTGTCGACGCCCACCTGGTCGAGCGCCTGCGCACCCAACTCCTCGGCTGAAAGACGGCGTCCGGATCCCGGCCCGGTGGGGCGACATTCGGCCTCCGTTCACAGTCGCCATACGGCGTATTGCGTCCGCGTCGCAGGCGTACGAGAGTCAAAGGACCCTCTGAAGCGGGGAGTTGACGCCCCTCCAGCGGGGGACCGCCCCAGTCCCCGGCGGTAGCTCACGCCTGTGATGTGAAGCCTGCCCGCCGAGCGGGCAACCCGCCGGGGGAGCCGGGCCATGGACCGACGCGAACGCAGTGCGCTGACCGAACAAGAGTGCCGGGAACTGCTGGCCCATACCCCGGCCGCGCATCTGTCCGCCGTTCACCGCGGCCGTCCGTACATCGAAATGGTCGACCTCATCCATCTCGACGAGGAGCCGGTGGCCCTGCTGCCCGACGACAGCGAGATCGCCCGCGCCCTCTCGACCGTCATCTCGCCGCGCCGGCTGGTCGCCATGCAGACCGACGACCTGGCCGAGGCCCACCGCTGGGTGCGCTCCGTGACCGTCGTGGCCAGGCCCCGGTGGATCGTCAGCGTCGAGGGGCTGCGCGCATGCCGCCGCGCCGCCGCGGCCTGCGGACTGTACGCCCCGCTTGATTCCTGGTTCCTGGCCCTGACCCACCCCGCACTCTCCGGCTACCGCACCGCGGTGCGCGGCAGGCACCTGCGCCTCGCGACGGCGCAGGCCCCCAGAAGCGCCGTCGCGCGGTGACCGGCACACGGACGGGATGTCCGCCACCGGCGGGGCCTCAGAGCTGCGGTGCCCTGCTGGCCGCCCGGCCCCGGCCCGCCACCGGCACGTCGAGGGGGCGGGCCAGACCCACCACGCCCTCGTCGAGGCGCTGGAGATGGCGCAGGACGCGGTAGGTGACCGTGCCCGTGCGCGGGGCGCCGGAGCCCTCGGCCTCCAGCATCGAGGCGATGCTGGCCCCCGACTCGACCTCGGCCGTGGCCTTGTCG
>NZ_JBNNJZ010001039.1:0-1602 GCF_050270335.1 Streptomyces sp. NPDC059900 | reverse complement strand
CCGGCGCCCGCCGCGGTCTCCCCTGCACCACGATGTGATTTTCCATTAACAAAAAGCTTCTTGAGCGGCCGCATCGCGGGCATAATGGCGGCCGGTCCCCCTCCCCCGCCCATCCGGAACCCGAGGAGTGGCATGTCCGTCGATACGGCCCCTGCATGGTCTTTCCGCCACCACTGGATGGCACATGCCGCCACCCACGCCCAGATGCGGCCCGACAAGCCCGCCCTGCGCCACCTCGGCGCGACCACGACCTGGGCCCAGCTCTCGCGCCGCTCGCTGCAACTGGCCGCCGCGCTGGCCGAGCACGGGGTCGCCGCCGGTGACCGCGTGGCCCTGCTGACGCTGAACCATCCCTGGTTCGTGGAAGGCCTGTTCGCGGCGAACAGCCTGGGGGCCATGGCGGTGCCCCTCAGCTTCCGGCTGGCGCCCCTGGAACTGGACTATATCCTCACCGACTGCACCCCCGCGGCAATCGTCGTCGACGCGCGGCTGCTGCCGCTGCTGCGGGCCGTGCCCGGGGCCGCGTCGATCGGCACGGTCATCGTGATCGGCGAGCAGGGTGACGGCGCAGCAAGTGCAGCCGAACCCGCAGAGCACGCCTACGAGGAATTCCTGGCGGCGCACGCGCCGATGGAACTGCCCGACATCAGCGAGGAGTCGACCGCGCTGATCATGTACACCTCGGGGACCACGGGCCGGCCGAAGGGGGTGATGCTCTCCCACCGGAACATGCAGATACAGGCGATCACCTGCATCCGGGCGATGGACATCTACGACGACTCCGATGTCGGCTTCCTGACCGCCCCGTTCTTCCACATCGCGGGCCTGGGATCGATCGTCGCGAACTTCCTGGTCGGCAGCACCACAGTGATCCACCCGCTGGGCGCCTTCGACCCCGGGGCGGTCCTGGATGCCTACGAACGCGAGGGCGCCACGATCGTCTTCAACGTGCCGCAGCAGTGGGAGCTGCTGTGCGCCCAGCCCGGCATCGACAAGCGCGACCTCAAACTGCGCGTCATCAGCTGGGGAGCGGCGCCCGCCAGCGATGCGACCCTGCGCGCCATGGACGCGTGTTTTCCCCGCGCCCTGAACGTGGCGGTCTTCGGCCAGACCGAGACCTCGCCGATCACCTGCGTCCTGCGCGGCGCGGACGCCCTGCGCAAGCTCGGCTCGGTCGGCCGGCCCATCCCGACCCTGCAGTACCGCATCGTGGACGCCGCCATGAACGACGTTGCGCCCGGCGAGGTCGGCGAGATCGTCTACCGCGGGCCGACCGTGACGCGCGGCTACTGGAACAAGCCCCTGGAGACCGCGGCGGCCTTCCACGGCGGGTGGTTCCACTCCGGGGATCTCGTCAGGCAGGACCCGCAGGGATTCGTCTGGGTCGTCGACCGCGCCAAAGACATGATCATCAGTGGCGGCGAGAACATCTACTGCGCCGAACTGGAGAACGTCATCGCCGAGCACCCCGCGGTCCGCGAAGTCGCGGTGATCGGCAGGCCCGACGAGCGCTGGGGCCAGGTGCCGGTCGCCTGCGTCACCCTGGCCGCGCAGGGCGAGCTGTCGCTGCCCCAGCTGACCGACTTCCTGGCCGGGAAGCTC
>NZ_JBNNJZ010001038.1:0-1606 GCF_050270335.1 Streptomyces sp. NPDC059900 | reverse complement strand
GTCTATGGACGCGGCTCCGGACGCATCTCACGGCCGTGCGCTCGCGCCGATCACCTCACACACCCACACCCACCACCGCCGTGCCCCGGGCACGGCGGGGACAAGGACATCCCCGGACATGGGCACCTCCAAGACAGGCAAGCCGGCCGCAACGTCCGCCGCACGCAAGGCCCGCATCCAGGAGCAACGCCGCGCCGAGCAGGCGCGCGACCGCCGCAACCGCGTCATCGCCATCACCGCGGGCGTGGCCGTACTGGCCGGGCTCGCCGGATTCGGCTCCTACGTCCTGCTCGACGCGTCGGAGAAGAAGGACAAGGCAGAGGCCGTAGCCCAGGCCCCCGTCAAGGGCGAGAAGACGTGGGACGCGAAGAAGCTCGGCCGCAACCACGTCACCAAGACGGTCGACTATCCGATGACCCCGCCGGCGGGCGGCGATCACAGCCAGGCGTGGGCCAACTGCCAGGGCGATGTGTACGACAAGCCGCTGGGCGAGGAGAACGCCGTCCACTCGCTGGAGCACGGCGCCGTCTGGATCACGTACAACGACAAGGCGTCGACCGGCGACATAAAGAAGCTGGGCCAGAAGGTCAGCACCACGCCCTACACACTGATGAGCCCGGTCAAGGAGCAGAAGGCCGCCCTCACGCTCACCGCGTGGGGCCGCCAGCTCACCGTGGACAAGGCGACGGACCCCCGCGTCGAGCAGTTCCTGGGCAAGTACGTCCAGGGCGAGCAGACTCCGGAGCCCGGCGCGGCCTGCACGGGCGGGGTCGGACCGGCATAGGCGCCCGAGAGGGAGCGGCCGGGCGGGGGAGCCGTCGCCCCTCCCGGCCGCTGTCGCCGGGTGTCATCGCGGGGCGGTGCGCCTAGTCTCTGTGGTGTGCTGAGCATCGTTGACGATCTGGCCGGGTTCGGACCCCTTCGGATGTGCGCCCACGCGCCGTCGGCCGACGACCCCGACGCCGCGGACGGCCTGACCGGGCTGCGCGTGCTTCTCGTCGCGGACGTCCTGTCCCGCGTCGTCGAACTGCGCGGCCGTACCGTGCTCGTCGGGTGGACCTGCCCGCCGGCGGCATCGGCCGATGAAGCCGGCATCCGTCCGGCCGACGCCCACGGCACCCCGGACGAGATCACCGAAGCCCTCGGCGGCCCGCCGGCCGTGCATCTCACCAGCCGCACGTACGAGGGCAAGGACGGCCTGACCCTGCAGATCGGCGAAGCCGTCACCGGGGGACGCGAGGTCCGCGACCCCGACCGGGACCCGCTCGCCCTGCGGCTGCTCCTGCTCGGCCACCCGCACCACGAACCCGCCGACATCAGCGAGGAAGCCGTCGACGCGAGCGCCGCGAAACTGGCCAACTGGCGCAAGCAGGTGGCTGCCTGGGCCGACGAGCCGTCCAAGGCGATGCCCGCGGACTTCGTGCGGGACGCCATGGCCGCCCTGGAGAACGGTCTCGACACCCCGGCCGTGCTGCGGCTCCTCGACGAACTCCAGGCGGCCGAGGACGTACCGGGCGGCGCCAAGTTCGAGACGTTCGCCCACTTCGACCGCGTCCTCGCGCTGGAGATCGTCCGCGACGTCGGCCGCTCGCACACCACAGAGGTG
>NZ_JBNNJZ010001037.1:0-1609 GCF_050270335.1 Streptomyces sp. NPDC059900 | reverse complement strand
GCTTCCAGCAGCGCCTGCACGCACGCATGCGGGAGCGGCACGACCTGCAGGCGAGCCTGGACCAGGCCATCGCCGACGAGGAGTTCGCGCTGCGCTATCAGCCCGTCGTCGACATCAGCGCGAACGGCAGCACGGCGGGCAAAGAGGCCTCCGCCGAGATCGTCGGCTTCGAGGCCCTGGCCCGCTGGCCGCACCCCCGGCGGGGCCTGGTGCCGCCCCAGCAGTTCATCCCGCTCGCCGAGGAGACCGGACACATCACGCCGCTGGGCGCTTGGATCCTGGGCAGCGCCACCACCGCCATCGCCGCCCTGCAACGGGCGGGGACCTCTTCCCGGCGTCACCCCTACATCAGCGTCAACGTCTCCGCACGCCAGTTCCGCGACGCGGGCTTCCTCGACGAGGTGCGCAAAGCGCTGGGCACTCCCGGACTGGCGCCGGGATCACTTCAGTTGGAGCTCACGGAATCGGTCCTGATGCGGCCGGACAAACAGATCCAAGGGGTCATGCAGGAGTTGAAGGACCTCGGTGTCCGCATCGCCGTCGACGACTTCGGCACCGGCTTCTCCTCGCTGCGCTACCTGCGCGAGTTCCCCATCGACGTACTCAAGATCGACAAGTCGTTCATCGACGACATCACCGACGACACCCGCCAGCTCGCCCTCGTCGAAGGAATCGTCCACCTCGCCGACACCATGGGCCTGCAGGTCATCGCCGAGGGGATCGAACAGCCCACGCAGCGGGACCTGCTGACCGGCATGGGATGCGGTTTCGGACAGGGCTACCTCTTCGCACGGCCGCTGACGGCCGAGCAAGGCGACCGGCTCCTGCGCCGACGGGCAGGGCACAGCCCTGCCGCCGCAGGCCGTCGGTCCGGGCCGGGCGGCCGGTCCGGACCCGCGCCGGCTGCTACCGCTGCCGCCGCGTCCACGGCCACCGTGCCGGTCACACCGGATACGCCGACCGCCCCGATCCCCCCGGAGAGGGAGAACACCATGAGCGAACCGGACACCGAACTCGTGGAGGTGCGGCGCGGGCCGCGCTGGGGCGAACTCGACCGGCTGCGGCGGACCAGCCCGATGAGCGACTGCGTCCTGGACGAGGTCCGCGGCCGGCACATCCGCAGCGGGGACCACTGGCTCATCGACTTCGCCTCCTGCAACTACCTCGGCTTCGACTGCGATCCGGAGATCATCGACGCCATCGAACCCGCCGTGCGCCGCTGGGGAACCCACCCCAGCTGGTCCCGCCTGCTCGGCAGCCCCCGCCTCTACCCCGACATCGAGGAACGGCTCGCCGCGCTGCTCGGCGCCCCCGACACGCTGCTCCTGCCGACCGCCACCCTGATCCACGCCTCGGTGATCCCCGTACTCGCCGGCAAGGGCCAGGTGTTCGTCGAGGCCGCCGCGCACCGCACCGTGTACGACGGCTGCGTCGCCGCCCGCGGGCAGGGCGCGACCCTGCGACGCTTCCACGCGGACCGCCCGAACGAACTGGCCCTCATGCTGCGGGCGGCGCCCCACGGCACACCCCGTCTGGTCTGCCTCGACGGGGTCAACAGCATGAGCGGCAACATCGCCGATGTGCCCGAACTGGCCGGGCTGTGCCGGGA
>NZ_JBNNJZ010001036.1:0-1609 GCF_050270335.1 Streptomyces sp. NPDC059900 | reverse complement strand
CGCATCTGCCGAGCAACCCGGCAGATGCGTCTGCGGCTTTTCGCACGCTGAGCGCGCAGTTCCCCGCGCCCCTGACGGGGCCCTACAGCACCGGCAGGTTCTTCCTCAGCTCGAAGGCCGTCACCTCTGACCTGTACTCCTCCCACTCCTGCTTCTTGTTCCGGAGGAAAAAGTCGTAGACGTGCTCGCCGAGCGTCTCGGCGACCAGTTCCGACCGCTCCATCAGCGCAATCGCCTCGCCCAGGTTCTGCGGGAGCGGCTCGATGCCCATCGCGCGGCGTTCCGCGTCCGAGAGGGCCCAGACGTCGTCGTCGGCGCCCGGCGGCAGTTCGTAGCCCTCCTCGATGCCCTTGAGGCCCGCGGCGAGCAGGACCGCGTACGTCAGGTACGGGTTCGCGCCCGAGTCGATCGAGCGGACCTCCACCCGTGCCGAGCCGGTCTTGCCGGGCTTGTACATGGGCACGCGGATGAGCGCGCTGCGGTTGTTGTGGCCCCAGCAGATGTACGAGGGGGCTTCGCCGCCCGCGCCGGCCGTGCGCTCCGAGCCGCCCCAGATGCGCTTGTAGGAGTTCACCCACTGGTTGGTGACCGCGGAGATCTCGGCGGCGTGCTTGAGGAGGCCCGCGATGAAGGAGCGGCCCACCTTGGAGAGCTGGTACTCGGAACCGGACTCGTAGAAGGCGTTGCGGTCGCCCTCGAAGAGGGAGAGGTGCGTGTGCATGCCCGAGCCCGGGTGCTCGGAGAAGGGCTTGGGCATGAAGGTCGCGTTGACCCCCTGCTCGAGCGCGACCTGCTTCATGACCAGGCGGAACGTCATGATGTTGTCGGCGGTGGAGAGCGCGTCCGCGTACCGCAGGTCGATCTCCTGTTGGCCCGGCGCGCCCTCGTGGTGGCTGAACTCCACCGAGATGCCCATGGATTCCAGCATGGTGATGGCCTGGCGGCGGAAGTCCATGCCGACGTTCTGCGGGGTGTGGTCGAAGTAGCCGGAGTTGTCGGCGGGGGTGGGCCGCGAGCCGTCGAGCGGCTTGTCCTTCAGGAGGAAGAACTCGATCTCGGGGTGGGTGTAGAAGGTGAACCCGAGGTCGGAGGTCTTGGCCAGGGCGCGCTTGAGGACGTACCGCGGGTCCGCGAAGGACGGGGAGCCGTCGGGCATCAGGATGTCGCAGAACATGCGGGCGGTGCCGGGGGCCTCCGCGCGCCAGGGCAGGACCTGGAAGGTCGACGGGTCCGGCTTGGCGATCATGTCCGACTCGTACACCCGGGCGAATCCCTCGATCGCCGAGCCGTCGAAGCCGATGCCTTCGTCGAAGGCCTGCTCCAGCTCCGCGGGAGCCACCGCGACCGATTTCAGGAAGCCGAGGACATCCGTGAACCACAGGCGTACGAACCGGATGTCGCGCTCCTCCAGAGTCCGGAGCACGAATTCCTGCTGCTTGTCCATCTTCCGCTTCCACCCATCCTTGCTGGTCAGGCCACCTGCGTCCGTGCTGCCTTCGCGCTGTGCTCGCGTCCGGGTACACATCGGGGCACATGAGCATCCCACCACACGGTTTCGAGCGCGTTGCGGGCCATGTGCCGCCCTGTGCCCATAGTGCCTGCTGATCGG
>NZ_JBNNJZ010001035.1:0-1611 GCF_050270335.1 Streptomyces sp. NPDC059900 | reverse complement strand
CTCCTAGGTTCCGCAAGCGCCCCTTGCGCCCCGCCGCCCGACCGGTGCGGCAGGGACGGTCACCAACCCCTGGAGTGATCAAGTGGAACGTCGTAGTTTCCTGCGCGGAGCAGTCGTCGGCGGCACAGCAGCGGCATTCGGGTACACGCTCATGCAGGGCGCGGCCTACGCGGCGCCGGCCCAGAAGGGCCCCGGCCCCTACGGCGCGCTCGGCGCGGCAGACTCCAACGGCATCCAACTGCCCGGCGGTTTCACCAGCCGGGTGATCGCCCGGTCCGGCCAGAAGGTCGGCACCACCGCCTACACCTGGCACCACGCCCCCGACGGCGGTGCGTGTTTCGCCGACGGCACGGGCTGGATCTACGTCTCCAACTCGGAGATATCCGCCACCGGCGGCGCGGGCGCGATCAGATTCAACTCGACCGGCTCCATCACCGGCTCCTACCGGATTCTGTCCGGCACCAACCGCAACTGCGCCGGCGGGGCGACCCCCTGGAACACCTGGTTGTCCTGCGAGGAGGTCAGCACCGGCTACGTCTGGGAGACCGACCCCTGGGGCGTGAACGCCGCCGTGCGCCGCGATGCCATGGGCCGCTTCAACCACGAGGCGGCGGCCGCCGACCCGGTCCGCAAAGTGATCTACCTGACGGAGGACGCGTCGGACGGCTGCTTCTACCGGTTCGTTCCGTCCACCTGGGGCAACCTGTCGGCAGGCACGCTCCAGGTCCTCAAGGCCACAACCGCCACCTCCGGCAGCTTCACCTGGGCGACCGTGCCCGACCCGGACGGCTCGCCCACCCCCACCCGCGACCAGGTCTCCGGCGCCAAGCTGTTCAACGGGGGAGAGGGCTGCCACTACGCCAACGACACCGTCTGGTTCACCACCAAGGGCGATGGCCGCGTCTGGCAGCTAGACGTCGCCGCCGGCACCTATGAGCTGGCCTACGACGACTCCCTGGTCGTCGGGGGCGGAGCCCCGCTGACCGGCGTCGACAACGTCACCGGCTCGTCCTCCGGCGACCTGTACATCGCCGAGGACGGAGGGAACATGGAGATCTGCATCATCACGCCGGACGACGTGGTCGCGACGTTCCTGCGGATCAACGGCCAGTCCTCCTCGGAAATCTGCGGCCCGGCCTTCTCGCCGGACGGCAAGCGCCTGTACTTCTCCAGCCAGCGCGGTACCAGCGGCAGCTCGTCCGGCGGCATCACCTACGAAGTCACCGGCCCCTTCCGCAGCTGACCGCCCCAGACCGACCCACTGTCACGAGCCGCTCATGCCCGCCGCAGGGCATCCCGCTGCCACCTTCGGCGCGACCGTGAGCACCTCTCGAGACGGTCGCACGACCCCCGGCCCGTAAACGCCAACGGCCTTCCCGGCACGTGCAGTTGATCAGCCCGTTGCGGTTGCGGACCGCGCTGACGGCAAGAGGCCCGCCCCGTCAGGGCGCCTTCGACGGCGTCAGAACGGCGCCCCCGCCCAGGCCGCAGGGGCGCCGCGTGAGGGAACAGCAAGGGCTCAAGGGCGGGGCCCGATCAGCCGATGGCCGGAGCATGCCCTTCCGCACCGTGATCATCACGTACCACCGCTCTCTCGCCCGGCGCCTGCTC
>NZ_JBNNJZ010001034.1:0-1618 GCF_050270335.1 Streptomyces sp. NPDC059900 | reverse complement strand
GTACGGGCATGGCTGTGGGGCTCCGATCGGAGGCGTGTGGTGGGAACGCCTCCGATCCTTCTCGTGTACGGAGAAGCGGACAAGTACCGACTTTTTTGTGCGTACTTACCCGGAGGTTGGTGAGGGAGCCCCGGAGCCGGGCGCGCCGGTCACCACTCCAGCGCGGCCGACGCCGACGTCTGCCAGTAGGTGACGAACGCCGAGCTGTCCACGTACACCCCGCCGGACGGGAGCTTCGCCGCCGCCGGGCCGCCGACGCTGCCGTTCGCGGCGCGGTTGGAGAACAGGACATCCAGGCTGTGGGCCTGGTAGCCGTGCGAGCCCTCCGGCGACGACGTGCCGATGCCCGCGTACGCGCTCTGGCCCGGCTCCAGCGTGACGACCGCCTGCGGGGTGCTGTCGTCCAGCCACGGGGTGGGGGCCTGTGCCTCGTCGAAGCGGAGGAACGGCGCGCTGTACGCGTAGCAGGTCTTCGTGCCGGTGTTCTTGGCCTTCAGGAGCAGGTGGTTGATGGGCCGGCTGACCTCCGTGACGGTGACCTTCGTGGTGGCGGCCGAGCAGGTGACCGGTGAGGCCTTGGCGGCGGGCGTTGCGGCGTTCGCGGCGGCCGAGGCGGCGCTGCCGAGCGCGGTGAGCGAGAGGGCGGCGGTGAGGGCTGCTGCTGCGGCGGTGGCCTTGGTGCTGAATCGCATGGCTGGTCTCTTTCGGTGTGACGGGCGTGACGTGAGTCGCGACCAAAGGCTTCTGGACGCGGCGTGCTTGTATGGCCCAGAGCTTGTGCGGGGTTCTGTCCCGGCGGCCAGCGTGGAACGGCAGCGGGGGACGCTGGGACGTTCGTACGGCTGTGATCTGCGATAACTCCGTTCCATGGAACGGATGAACGGGATGGAGAAGGCGTGGGGGCGGGCGATCTCGCGGAACTGCTGCGGGAGTTGAAGGAGAGGTCGGGGCTCAGTTACGGGGCGCTGGCCAAGCGGTTGCATGTGTCGACGTCGACGCTGCACCGCTATGTCAGCGGGTCGGCCGTACCCACGGAGTTCGCTCCGCTGGAGCGGTTGGCCAGGGTGTGCGGGGCCTCCCGGCAGGAGATGGTCGAGGTCCACCGGCGGTGGATCCTGGCCGATGCGGCGCGCGGCGAACGTGATCGGGACCGGGACCGTGACCGTGACCGCAAGGATCCGGAGCCTTCGCCCGGCGAGGCATCCGGTGACGCGGCCGGGCGGCCGTCCCCAGGGGGACCGGGGGCCGGGGGCTCGGCGCTTGGCGAGGCGGCTGCCGGCGGTCCGGCTTCCGGTGGCTCGGTGTCCGGCGCCCCGGCGGCCGGTGGCCCGCGCCCCGGCTCTGCGGCTCCCGGTGGGGCGGCTGACGGTGATCCGGGCGTCGGGGGGTCCCGCAGCGGGGACTCCCGCGACGGAGGCGGTCGTAACGGAGGCTCCCGCGACGGGGACTCCCATGGCGCGGGCTCCCGCGACGGTGGCCTGCGCGAAGGGAACGGCGGCGACGGTGGCTCCCGTAACGGAGGTTCCCGCGACGGTGGCCTGCGCGAAGGGAACGGCGGCGACGGTGGCTCCCGTAACGGAGGTTCCCGCGACGGAGGCCTGCGCGAAGGGAACGGCGG
>NZ_JBNNJZ010001033.1:0-1625 GCF_050270335.1 Streptomyces sp. NPDC059900 | reverse complement strand
ACAGGTACCAGGTGACCCTCGTCGCGGACGAGACGATGCGCGATCTCGACCTGCGCGAGCAGCCGGACCCCGCGCCCCGTCTGCCGGGCGCACTGCTGATCGGTTCGACCAGCAAGTCGGTCTGGGGCGGCCTGCGCGTGGGCTGGATCCGGGCCCCCGCCCCCCTCATCCGGCAACCGCGCGACCATCCGCTCGCCGGGCCGCTGTCCGCGTCACCCATGCAGCAACTCGTCGCCGTCGAACTGTTCAGTGATCTGCAGGCGCTGCTCAGCCGGCGCCGAAACGTACTGCGGCGCCAGCGCGACCATCTCGACACCCTGCTTGCCGGTGACGGCCGTTGGCAATTCACCCTGCCCTGCGGCGGTCTCGCCCTGTGGCTGCGGCTGACCACGGCCCTGGCCGACACCGTCGTAGAGCGAGCCGGTCGAAGGGGAGTCGCCCTGGCGGCAGGGCCCCGCTTTGCGGCCGACGCCACCCTCATCCACCATCTGCGCGTGCCCTATACCCCGCCCGCCAAGGCGCTCGAGCACCTTGCCGCGGTCCTGGACGATGCCTGCCCCTGACGGACGACCAGCGACAGGTCACCCATACGCAGGTCATCCGTCCGGTCTTTGGCGGGCTCGGAGTTCAGCACCACTGGCGATGGTCTCCACCGCCAGCACAGGGTTGAGGGGCTCGACGAGTTCCTCGGTGGCGAGCAACACCAGAGGCGCGGGCGGCTCGCCGGCCAGCAGCCCGCTCACGTACTCAAGGGCCTGCGCGGGCGAGAGGACGGGCAGCCTGCGGCGCAGTGTCCGCGCCGCCTGCATCCGTCCGCGCGCGGCGGCGACTTCGCCCAGCGCATCGTGCAGATCGTCTACGGCAGTACGTACCGGGAGTCCGCGGATCCGCGCCCGGTAGTCGGCCTCCCACTCCCCGCCCACCGACGAGAGGGCGCCGATCGCATGCAGCCCGCCGTCGAGACGGTCGACCAGGTAGGGCCCATTGCCGATCAGCATGTGCTTCGTTTCCCCCGTGCGGAGGAATTCCACGGACTGCCAGTAGACGATCCACACCAGTTCGTGCTGCTCGACTTCGGCCACGGCCACCCGCAGCGCTTCCGGGTTGACGGTCCGCCACTGCTGATAGTCGCGCTCCAGCTGCTCTTCGACAGTCCGGAGGGCGGCTTCTCGCTCGATCACGCGTGCAGCATCCCGTACCGGATACTCCGCCATCCAGCGAATTTCGCACAGCCTGTCCGCGGGGCCCGGACCGCGCTGCGGCCCGGCCCCCTTGCACGGGAGGGCCGGGCCGCAGCTCCGGGGTTGTCGCTAGGGAAGGCTGTGCACCTTGGGGCCGACGGCGTTGGACCAGGTGTGGCCCGCCGTCGCGTCCCAGTTCGTGGACCAGGTCATGGCGCCGCGCAGCGCCGGGTAGGTCTTCGAGGGCTTGAAGGAGCCGCAGCCGGTGCCGCGGGTCAGGCAGTCGAGGGCGTTGTTCACGACCGAGGGGGCGACGTAGCCGCTGCCCGCGCCGCGCGTGGATGCCGGGACGCCGATGCCGACCTGCGAGGGGTCGAGGCCGCCCTCCAGCTGGATGCAGGCCAGCGCGGTGAGGAAGTCCACCGAGCCCTGTCTGTAGACCTT
>NZ_JBNNJZ010001032.1:0-1626 GCF_050270335.1 Streptomyces sp. NPDC059900 | reverse complement strand
CTAGGCCCGAGGGCAGGTACTTGGTGCCGGTCTGGTAGGTGCCTGCCAGAGCGCCTTCGCTTTCCGGGATGACGACGGCGGTCTTGGTCGGCCGGTATTGCTGGTCGTAGCCGGTGACTTTCGCGGTGTAGGCCGACCCGTTCACGTACCGGGTGGACTCGGCTAGCTGTCCCTTGGCGCCGGTGACGGTGTCGTAGACCCACTTGGCACGGAGCTCGCCGGAGGTGCTGTCCTTGCGCAGTTCGGTGCGGCGGCCCAGGTTGTCATAGGCGTTCGCCAGTACGGTGCCGCGCTGATCGGTGGTGGTGGTCAGCTGTCCTCGGTCGTCGTATGTGCTCTTGGTGGTGCCTCTGTCGGGGTCCCTGGCCTCGGTCCGGTGTCCCAGTTGGTCATATTCATAGGACCAGTTGTTTCCGGCCGGGTCGGTCACCCTTTTGAGTTCGCCCCGCGGGGTGTAGGCGTAGGAGGTGGTGTCGTAGGCCGCCACCTGGCTGCGGGTGTGGTGCTGGCGTAGTTCCGTCGTCTGGCCGCGGACGTCAGTTAGCGTGGTGGTGGCGGTGGCTCCTTCGGGGGGAATGACGGTGGTGCGGTCGCCCCCGTAGATGGTCTTGGTGGTGGCCAGGACCGTACTGCTGCCGCCTCCGTTTCCGGCGACTTGGCGCTCTTCGACGGGGCGCTCGAGGCCGTCGTAGTCGGTGTGGGTCTGTGTCTCGACGCTCAGGGCGTTGTCGGGCTCGAACAGCGTGCGGTCGGGGGCGCCAAGGGTGTAGTAGGGGGCGAACGTCTTGGTGGCCAGGCCGCGTTCGTCGTAAAAGACGTCGGTGAGAATGCGTCCGCCGTCCGGGCCGGGAGACTGGGTCTGACGCTCACGCAGCAGGCCGTCGTACAACGTGTACGAGGCGACCTGCCCGCCCTCGTTGTTCAGCGTCTGGGTACGAACCGCGACCGGCTTTCCCTCGTCCACGAAGTAGGTGAACTGGTAGCTGGGCGTCTGGCTGGTCCTCCGGTCGGCCTGCCACACCTTTGCCACGCGGCCGAGTGCGTCGTAGGTCATCTCGGTGCGCTTGGAATTGGTGTCTACCGTTGCCTTGGGCTGGCCACGCAGCGGCTCCAGCTCCGTGACGGTGGTCTGTGCCGATGCAGCGTCGGCTGCCTTGAGCCGCGGGGTGGTCTCGGTCACCTTGCTGGGAAAGCCGGTGGCCGGGCTGTAGGCACTGGTAGTCGTACGGCCGTCCGAGCGAACTGTGCGTACGGGGGCCTCGCTGCCGGTGGCAGTGACATCGGCGGTCAGGTCGGTGGCGGTCAGCTGGCGGCCGTAACCGTCGAAGGTCGCGCCGGACTCCAGGTACGTGCTCTTGGCCCCGTCGTGCTCCTTCAGCATAGCGGTGGCAGTGGCATCGCCCTTGCTGGGTGCGGCCCCGTAGGCGCCGCCGTCATAGGCGGTACGGACGTCGGACACGACGTCCTCGGCCCGGTCGGTGGTGTCGGCACACTTGCCGGCGACGGTCACGACCCGTGAAGGCAGAGTGAGGATGTTGTCGTCGGTGTTGGTGGCGTAGGTGGTGCGGGTGCACTGGTTGTCGGTGGCTGTGGCGTTGTCACCCAATTCGTCAACCACAGTGGCGC
>NZ_JBNNJZ010001031.1:0-1643 GCF_050270335.1 Streptomyces sp. NPDC059900 | reverse complement strand
CAGCTCGGAGATGTGTATAAGAGACAGATGTACGACATCGCCCTGCGGATGAGCGAGTGGGAGGGACCGGGCGGCGCGCTGCCCACGCCCCGCTTCTTCGCCGGAATGGCGGCGATCGCCGCGGGTGCGCGGCTGCGGCGGCGCGAGCTCGAACAGGAACTGGAGCGCTACCGTTCGCTGCTGCGACCGCGCAGGGCGCTCGGCCGGTTCATGCGCAACCTGCTGACCGGCTATCTCTCCGCGCTCGCCGGAGTGGTCGCCCCCGCGGCGGCGCCGCTGGTGGGCGCCGGGCTCACGGAGTTCCTGGAGAAGCTGGCGAGCACCGGCGCCGAACCGGTGCGGGCCACCTACGGCGACTATCCCGGCGCCGCCGGCAGCGCGGGCACCGGCCTGCGGCTCCTCGCGCACGACTTCCAGCAGGGCGGCGAGGAGCGGAAGTTCGCGGAGGGATTCCTCTTCCGCGCCCTGCGCGAGGACCTGGACGCCGCCTACACCGGGCTCGGCGCCGCACTCAACCGGGTCGGCCGCCCCGCCGTGCTCCTCCAGCACGCCAACTGGCCGGTGGGCCGCCGGCTCCTGACGGCCGCGCTCGCCGACCGCGCCGACGGCCACCGCGAGCGCACGGTCCTCGTGGCCGGCGAACGGGTGGGGGAACCGCTGTTCCTGGCCGACGAGCCGCGCACCGAGGAACGCGCCCACTACCGGCCCGACCAGGAGGAGCCGCCCGGCTGGCAGCGGCTGCCCGCCCGCGGCCGCCTCGGCCAGGGCGTGCTGCTGCTTCGGATGCCGCTGCTCACCACCGAGCACATCCACAAGGAGCTGCAACAGCACACCGGCGGCGCACCCGAGGCGGCACGCCTGCGCCGGGCGCAGAGCGCGGTGCACCGGCTCTCTGGCCGCCGCCCGCGGATGGTGCAGCGCCTGGTCGAGGCGGCCGGAGAGCTGCCGGAGCTCGACAACGACCGGGAGCTGCTCGACCAGCCCGCGGGACTCGACGGAGCGCCCCTGGCCGTACGGGACGTGCTGCTCGCCGAGTTGGTGCTCAGGCAGCTGCCCGAGCGGCTCCCCGCCGAGCACGACGACCGCTGGCTCGACCTGCTGACCCAGCTGTCGGTGGCGCACACCGGCGACTGCGCCCGCGCCCTGCTGCGCAGCCCCGAGCTGGAACAGCTGGCGGGCGGCCTGACCGCGGACGAGGTGGGCAGGTTCCTGCACGAGAGCGGCTGGCCCGCCTGCGAGCGGCACTTCATCGGGGACTTCGGCCTGCGCCAGCTCCTGATGAGCAGGCTGCACGGACCGCCCGAAGCGGGCACCGCATGGCGCCGCAACCACAGCCTGCTGCACACGCACTACCGCAGCCGGGCCGAGTCCCCCGACCGCGCCTTCGGCACCACCGCGGCCCACGGCCTCAACCACGACCTGGTCGCCAACGGCCCCGAACGCGCCGTGCACCACCTCGCCGCCAGGTTCCCCGCGGACGGCGTGGGCGCCGAGGAGTGGTGCGACCAGCTGCTGGCGCTCGCCCAGGCCCCCTCGCCCGGCGGCCTCGACGAACGGCACGCCCGGATGACGGTGGCCCGTGTCGAGGGCACCAGGCTCGAGCGCCAGCTGGACGAGCTGCTGCATGCCGTGTGGCTCTGCGA
>NZ_JBNNJZ010001030.1:0-1651 GCF_050270335.1 Streptomyces sp. NPDC059900 | reverse complement strand
GCTGCTGGCGCGGCTGCGGGAGGCGGCGCCGCGGGTGCGGGTGGTCGGCATCGAGATCGAGCCGGTGGCATCGCACAGGCGCAGGTAGGCGTAGCCGTACTGGAAGGCGTGGTCCGGGTCGTCGCTGAAGGGGCCGCCGTTGACGACGGCGGTCAGTGCCTGGAGCGCGGTGGGCGCGCCCTCCTCCTCGATGGCGAAGGAGAGTTCGTCGTCGTCACGCTCCAGTTGGGCGCCGTGCTTGTCGCGGACGGCGGCGAGCAGCTGCTGGTCGCGGGAGCCGATCACGGCACGCGTGGCGGCGATGTCGAGCAGGTACACGCTCAGGGAAGAACTCATGCCCCGACCTTAGAGGCAGCCTCTGACAGGCATAGGTGCAGATCGCTGCGGTGAATCGTGGAGGGCCGGGGGCCCCTTCACCGGCGCCACCGGTGGCGTGTTCCCAAGCCGTTGGCTACTGAACGCCGGTGGGGCATAGGCACTCCCGACAGCCCGCGGACCCTCGGGAGTGCCTTCCTCGACGATGGGTTGGGGGCGAGGGGAGTGGCAGGCACGGTGCGGTGCGGCTGAACGGTGCGCATATCGGCGGACAGTGGGCCAGTGGCGGGACCACGCTGCGCAACGGCAACGGCCCACTGCGCCTCCGGCCCCGCTCTTCACCGCCGATTCGAAGCTGACGCGCAGTAATGCCCCAGTATCAGACAGGAGTTGACGCAGTGGAGATCGAGTGTGTTACCCATACGCAATCCCAGGGGCAGGACAAGAGCCCCGGGCGGTGGCAGGATGCACCGCAGCTTGCTGCAGTACACAGCGCTGTTGATCTCGCTCGCGCCCTGGCCCGAGCCTGCCCTGGAGGTCCTGTGTCCGCTCGTCCCCCCAAGCCCGTTCGTTCCCCGGTGGCTGCCATAGCCCTGACCGCAGCCGCCGTCCTGCTGATGACGGGCTGCACCAGCACCAAGTCCGACAGCGACGGCGACAAGAACGCCTCAGGGGTCAAGCTCGTCTCGTCCGGCAAGATCAAGACCTGTACGCATCTGCCCTATCCGCCGTTCCAGTCCAAGAAGGACGGCAAGATCGTCGGCTTCGACGTGGATCTGGTCGACCTGGTTGCCAAGGAGCTGGACGTCGAGCAGGAGATCGTCAACACGCCGTTCGAGGGCATCGAAACCGGCCAGGACTTCAACATCCGCAAGTGCGACCTGGCCGCCGCGGGCATGACGATCACCGACGAGCGCGACAAGGTCATGGACTTCTCGGACCCCTACTTCAACGCCACCCAGGCGCTGATCACCAAGAAGGGGCAGCCCTACAAGACCTTCGAGGATCTCAAGGGCAAGAAGCTCGGCTACCAGAAGGCCACCACCGGCGGCATCTACGCCAAGAAGGAGAGCAAGGGCCTGGACATCGAACTCGTGGAATACGAGGACGTCGGCCTGCTGCTCACGGCCGTCAAGGCCGGCAAGGTCGACGCGGGCATCAACGACAACGGCGTGCTCTTCGAATACGTCAAGGACAACCCGGACACCGAGGTGACCGCGGAGTTCGACACCGGCGAGAAGTACGGAATCGGCTTGCGCACGGGCAACGACGCACTGCGCACGAAGGTCAACGAGGTCCTCAAGAAGGCCCGGACCGACGGCAGTTACGACAAGAT
>NZ_JBNNJZ010001029.1:0-1651 GCF_050270335.1 Streptomyces sp. NPDC059900 | reverse complement strand
CTCCTGATGGAGTACGACCGCCGGGCGAACGGCGCCACGCTCCAGGGCGCGGTCCAGGTGCCGGTCATGTACGACAGCATCTTCGCGGCGCCCACCGAGAAGCCGGCCGACGGCACCTTCGAGTACCGCACCGTCTGGCGCCTCGGCAAGCCGACCCTGGACGTGCGGGGCCTCGGCGAGGTCGTCGCCCAGCCCGGCGGCACCGTGACCGACGGCCGCAGCAGGCTGCGGCTGGTGGACGCCGGGGGCGGCACGGCCGCCGAGTACGCGGGCAAGGACGTCAAGGGCAAGGCGGTCGTCGTGCGGCGGGCCGCGGACTCCGGTGTGACGCCCGCTGAGCTGGGCCAGGCCGCCCAGGACGCGGGCGCGAAGGCGCTGTTCGTGACCGACGACGTGCCGGGGCGGCTCAACGCCTGGTTCGGCACGGACGACAACGCCGACCGGCCGCTGACGATCGGCACGGTCGACGCGGCGGACGGTGCGCGGCTGCTCGCGGCGGCGAAGGCGGGCCGGACGGTCCAGACGACGGCGACGTCCCGCACGCCCTATGTCTACGACGTGTCCGAGGGCCACAAGGGTGCCGTGCCCCGCGACCTCACGTACGAGCCGTCGAAGCGCGACCTCGCGGTGCTCGACACGAAGTTCCACGCGGTGAAGCCGGTGGCGGGCGGCGAGTTCCGCTACTCGCTGACGGACACCTTCTCCGTCGGGTTCGGCTTCCAGGAGAAGATCGACTACCCGGTCGAGCGCACGGACTACGCGTCCACGGGAGCCGGTCAGCTGTGGCACGAGTCGGTGTCCGTCGGGCCCGGCGCCCTGGAGGAGCGCAGCGGCCTGGTCGGCTACCGGGGCGGCAGGCACGGCGAGCTGAACTGGTTCAAGCCCGTGTGGCACCCGTGGCTGGGCACCGGGCTCGGCTGGGGCCAGACGCGGACCGGCAACAACCTGGAGTTCAACGTCCCCGGCTGGGGCGATTCCGGACCCGATCACACGGGATTCGGCGACGTGTGGAACGACGACTCGATGACGCAGGTCAGCGAGGTCTACGCGGACGGTGAGCTGGTCGACCGTAAGAAGAGCTCGGGTGTGTACGCGTGGGACGCGAATCCGGCGCCGACGACGTACAAGGTCGTCACGGACACGACGCTCGACCCGGGGCGGTGGCACCTGGCCACCAAGGGCCACTCGGAGTGGACCTTCGAGTCGAAGGAGACGCCGGCCGACCGCAAGACGTTCCTGCCGCTGCTGAACCTCGGCTTCGACGTGGACACGGATCTCGCGGGGAACGTCCGCGGCGGGCGCTCCGTGGGCGTCGGGATCTACGCCGAGTACGTGAAGGGGGCCGCCGGTACCGGAACCCCCGGGGGCGGAAAGCTGGAGGTCTCCTACGACGAGGGGAAGACCTGGCAGGGCGTCGGCCTCGACCGGGACGGCGGCAAGGCCGCGTGGGACGGGAAGCTGAAGGTGCCGGGATCCGCCGAGTTCATCTCGCTGCGGGCCTCGGCGAAGGATGACCGGGGCGGCTCCGTCACCCAGGAGATCGTGCGGGCGGTCGGGGTGAAGTAGCTCAGGGCCGCACGCGGCGGCGGCGGGGGCCCGGCCGGGCGGGGGGCCGGGCCCCCGCGATGCGCTAGGCCAGGAGGGAAAAAAA
>NZ_JBNNJZ010001028.1:0-1659 GCF_050270335.1 Streptomyces sp. NPDC059900 | reverse complement strand
ACCTCTTCTGTACTGAGGGTGGCGACCAAGCTCGCCGAACCGCTCCGCAGTACGGGCAGCTGGCGCCCCGCGCTCCGTGACGATCTGGAGGAGGTCGCCCAGCGGGCGGGCCTCAAGCCGGACGGCTCGGGACGCGTCGCGTGCCCCTTCGGGTACGCGGACACGGACAGCGCGGTCCGCGGTCTGCTCTCCACGGGGCTGTTCGACGCGGCGGTGGGCGCGACGGACCAGGTCCAGGTCGACAAGGAACTGACGGAGGCCCTGCACCCGCACCAGCGGCGGGACGGGACGGTGTGGATGCCGAACGTGTTCCGGTACTTGATCGCGCGTACCCGGTAGCCCGGTCGCGACGCCCGGCAGCCCCGGCTAGTTCCGCTCCAGGGCTGCCCGCAGCCGGTCGAGCAGCACTGTGGCCGCCGGGCTCGCGGGCCCGTCCGTGCGCCAGGTCAGGGCGATCCTGCCGCGGGGCCGGGGATCCGTGATCTCCAGTGTCCGCAGTCCGTACGCGGCCTCCGTGCGGGGCTCCAGCGCAGGGAGGACGGCCACCCCCAGGCCGCGGACGACGAGTTGGACCAGGACCTGCGGGGCGGCGGCCTCGAAGGCGATGCGCGGCCGGATGCCGGCCTGCGCGCAGGCTCGGTCGAGCACGCCGCGCAGTCCGGTGCCGCGCGGCAGGCTGATCAGCGGCCGGTCCCGCAGCTCGGCCAGCGGAACGGTTCTGCGGCCCTCGGGCACGAGGAGGGGGTCGCCCGGCAGGACGACGGCCACCAGGGGTTCGTCGATCACCATGTGCAGGGAGATGCCCGGCGGGAGTTCGTCGTTCGTCAGGCCGAGCAGGGCCATGTCGAGTTCGCCGCCGCGCACCGCGGCCAGCATCCGGTCGGAGCTGTCCTCGGTGAGGGCGATCTCGACTCCGGGGTGGTCGTCGTGGAAGTCGGCGAGTACGGAGACGACGTCGAACTCGTGGGTGGCGGCGCCGGACACCAGGCCGAGCGCGATCTGCCCGCGGAGCAGCCCGGTGAAGTCGTCCACGGTGTGCCGCACGCCCTCGACCGCGGCGAGCGCGGCCCGCGCGAACGGCAGGACGGCGCCGCCCACTTCGGTCAGCGTCACCGAACGTCCCGAGCGGTCCAGGAGCGGCTGTCCCAGCTCCCGTTCCAGCTGCCGGATCTGGGCGCTCACCCCGGGCTGGGCCAGGTGCAGGCGTTCCGCGGCGCGGGTGAAGCTGGCTTCTTCCGCCACGGCGACGAAGTACTGGAGCTGCCGGAGTTCCATAACCGGCGATGCTAGCCGCGAGAAGAGCCGGCTCTTGGACTTATGGCGCGGCCGTGGACACCCTGGAGAGGTGGACATCAGACAGGCCATCGCCGCCGAACGCCATGACCTCGCCGCCCTGCTCGACCAACTGACGCCCGCACAGTGGGAGGCACCGACGCTCTGCGCGGGCTGGCGGGTCCGGGAGGTCGCGGCCCATATGTCGCTGGGCTTTCGCTACTCGCTCCCGAGGACGCTGACCGAACTCGTCAAGGCGCGCGGCAGCCTCCACCGGATGACCGACCGCTGCGCCCGCAGGGACGCCGCCGCCCACTCCACCGGGCAGCTCGCCGCCTTCCTGCGGGAGAACGCGGACCACCCCTGGCAGCCGCCCATGACCGGGAT
>NZ_JBNNJZ010001027.1:0-1659 GCF_050270335.1 Streptomyces sp. NPDC059900 | reverse complement strand
GGTGGGGGGGGGGTCCCGGCTGGTTTCGGGGGGGTGGGTGTGGGGGGGGCCCGGGGTGTGGGGGGGGGGGTTTTGGGGGCGGGTGTGGCGGGTGGGGGAGGAAGGGTGAGGGGCCCCGGGAGCGGGGGCCTGTGCGGTGCGGGTCCGTGCCGGGGTGGATGCAGGGTGAACGGGCGCGTGGGCGGGGGAGCTTGTTCGGGGCGGGGTGGATTCGGGGGCGGCTCGTGAGGTGGGGGGAGTGGGGGCTTCGGGGGTGTCTCGCCCTGTTCGTGCTTGTGCTCGGGGCCGTGGCCGTGGGAGGGCCGGGGATGCTCGAGCGGGCCGCCGGGGGCGCTCTGGCGGACCGGCTCGGGCAAGTGCAGCGGGACGCGCCGGGGATCACGCACCGCATGCGCTTCGGTCCGGAAGCGGGGCGGGCCGGGGCGGAGAGCGCGCTGGGCGCCGACCTGCGGCGGCTCTCGACCGTCATCGACAATGCCGCGCCCCCGGCCCTGCGCGGGCAGCTCACGCGTGACTCCACCCGCATCGCCCTGCCCACCGTGCGCACCGGCGACGGCACCACGTTGTCCCTCGTGTACGCCTCCGACGCCCCGCCCCGTGACGCGTACGCCGCGGGGCGTCCCCCCGCCGCACGCGGGCGCGTCGTGGAGATCGCCGTCTCCACCCGCACGCGTGACGCGATGAAGCTGCGGCTGGGGCAGGAACTCCGGCTCGCGCCGGGAGCGTTGGAGAGGGTGGACGCACCGGCACGAGTGGTGGGCTTCTACGCCGCCGAGGGCGACCGGCGGCTCTGGAGCGAGCAGCCCCTGCTCGCCCGTCCGGCACGGGACCCGCGCGGCGGTGCGGACGGGGCGGCGCGCTATGCCGGCGCCCTCCTCGCACCGCGCGGCGCCGAAGTGCTCCAGAGCCAGGCGAACGCCGACCTCACCGTAGTCTGGAGCATGCGGCTCGACCCCGGCGACGGCGCCGCACGCTTCGTCGGCGAGCAGGGGCAGCGTGACTTCGAGCGCCTGATGCTCCGCTACCCGGAGTCCGTGCGCGGCGTCACGTGCGCCCCGGGCATGGTCGCCCAGAGCATGCTCTGCGCCCTCGGTGCGCATCCCGCCACGGAGACGGAGAGCGCCACCGAACTGCCGGACGCCCTGGACGAGTTCCAGCGGCAGTGGCGGCAGGGCAGTGTCGTGATCTCCTTCGCGCTCGCCACGGTGGCGGCGGTCGGGTTCGCCGCCGTGGTCGTCGGTGCGCTGCTGTCCGTACGCCGCCGGCTCGACGTCCATCGGCTGCAACGCGCGCGTGGAGCGTCGGCCACGGGGATCGCCCTGGGGCGTGCCGTGGAGACCGCCCCGGCCGTGCTCCTCGGGTTCGGCGGCGGCTGCGCGCTCGCCTCGCTGCTGCCGGGAGCTTCGTCCGCGTACGGGCGCGGGGTGCTCGTCGCCGTGGGCGTGTGGCTGGTGCTGCCCCTGCTGACCTGGTGGGCCGTACGGGACCGGGCGCTGCTGCGGGAGCGGAGCACGCACGGCGGGCGGCGTGTCGTCGCCGAGGCGGGCGTGGTCGTCCTCGCCCTCGCGGGCGTCTTCGCGCTGCGGGCCCGCGGGACCGGGGGGAGTCCGGACGGTGATCCCTTGCTCGCCGCCGTGCCCGTGCTGCTCGGGCTCGCCA
>NZ_JBNNJZ010001026.1:0-1661 GCF_050270335.1 Streptomyces sp. NPDC059900 | reverse complement strand
CTCTTCACGCTCTTCACGATGGGGCTGATGTTCCCCTTCGCCGTGGCGATCCTGCCGCTGTTCATCCTGCTGCGCACCTTCGGACTCCTCGACAACCCGTGGGGCGTGATCCTGCCGCAGGCCGCGTTCGGGCTGCCCATCACCATCGTCATCCTGCGCGGCTTCTTCCGGCAGATACCCGGCGAACTGGAGGAGGCAGCCACCCTCGACGGGTGCACCCCCTTCGGCTTCTTCTGGCGGATCCTGCTGCCGATGGCACGCCCGGCGCTCGGCACCGTCTCCGTCCTCGCCGTGGTCAGCAGCTGGAACAACTTCCTGCTGCCGCTGCTCGTGTTCAGCAACGAGACCTGGTGGACCATCCCCGTCGGCGTCCAGCAGTTCCAGGGCCAATACGCCACCGACATCGCCCGCGTCTTCGCCTACCTCGTCCTGGCCATGGTGCCCGCGCTCGCCTTCTACGCCGTCGCCGAACGCCAGCTGGTCGGCGGCATCACGGTGGGCGCGACCAAGGGCTGAGACCGCAACCAAGGGCTGAGACAGCAACCCTCGGCTGACACCGCACCACCGCACCACCAGGCACCGCCGCACACCGCACCGCCGGGCCCCGCCACCACCGCCCGCACACACCGCACCTGAGGAGTTCCATGGTCAAGCCCTGGCAGGACACCACCCTGCCCGCCAAGGTCCGGGCAGCGGACCTGCTCGCCCGGATGACCACCGAGGAGAAGACCGCCCAGTTGTCCAGCGTGTGGCTGGGGGCCGACATCGACACCGACAGCGCCGCCGTCGCGCCGGGACAGCACGCCTACGTCGCCGAGAGCGCAGTCCTGGACGCCCTGCTCCCGCACGGCCTGGGCCATCTGACCCGGCCCTTCGGCACCGTCCCCCTCGAGCCCGCGGCGGGCGCGGCACGCCTGGCGGACCTGCAGCACCGGATCCGTTCCGCGAACCGCTTCGCTCTGCCGGCGCTTGCCCACGAGGAGTGCCTGACCGGCTTCGCCGCCTGGCAGGCCACCATCTTCCCGACGCCGCTCGCCTGGGGCGCCACCTTCGACCCGGCCCTGATCACCGAGATGGCCCAGGCCATCGGCACGTCGATGCGCACGGTCGGCATCCACCAGGGCCTGGCCCCCGTCCTCGACGTCGTCCGCGACCCCCGCTGGGGCCGCACCGAGGAGTCCATCGGCGAGGACCCGTACCTGGTCGGCACCATCGGCAGCGCCTACGTGCGCGGCCTGGAGGCCGCAGGGATCGTCGCCACCCTCAAGCACTTCGCCGGGTACTCGGCCTCGCGCGGCGCCCGCAACCACGCGCCCGCCTCCATCGGACCGCGCGAACTCGCCGACATCTTCCTGCCCCCGTTCGAGATGGCCTTGCGCGAAGGCGGCGCCCGCTCCGTGATGGCCTCCTACAACGACATCGACGGACTTCCCGGACACGCCCACACCGGTCTACTCACCCACCTCCTGCGCGACACATGGCAGTTCACCGGCACGGTCGTCGCCGACTACTTCGGCATCGCCTTCCTGGAGTCCGCCCACCAGGTGGCCGCGACGGAGGGGGACGCCGCGCGGATCGCCCTCGCGGCCGGCGTCGACGTAGAACTGCCCGCCGCGCGCTGCCTGCCCGCGGCCGACCACCTTCCCCAGGACCTGATCGAC
>NZ_JBNNJZ010001025.1:0-1665 GCF_050270335.1 Streptomyces sp. NPDC059900 | reverse complement strand
TTCTCGCGGCGCAATGTCCTGCGCGGCGCGGGCGGCGCGGCGGCGCTGGCGGCGGGCGGCGGCGCGCTCGCGGGCTGCGGCACCGGGCCCGCCGACGGGGTCGGCCCCGACGGACGGGTGACCATCCAGCTGTGGCACGGCCAGACGGACTCCGCCGCCAAGGTCATCAAGGGGCTGGTCGAGCGGTTCCAGCGGGCCCATCCCGACATCCGCGTCGACATGGGCGGCGGCGTGCTGGCCGACGCCATGCTCCAGAAGGTCACCGCCGCGCTCGCCGCGGGCTCCTACCCCGACATCGCCTACGTCTTCGGCTCCGACCTGGCCAGCGTCGCCCGCAGCCCCGAGGTCGTCGACCTGACCTCGCACGTGAAGCAAGGGCCCACGCCCTGGCGCAACTTCTGGGCGCCCGCCAGGGAGGCCGTCACGATCAACGGGCAGATCCGGGCGGTGCCCGCGGTCCTGGACTGCCTGGCCGTGGTCTGCAACAAGAAGCTGTTCGCCGAGGCCGGGATCGAACTGCCCGGACCCGGCTGGACCTGGCAGGAGTTCACCGACACCGCGCGGCGCCTGACCGACGCCTCCCAAGGGCGCTTCGGCACCGGCTGGCCCGGCACCGGCGACGAGGACACCGTGTGGCGGATGTGGCCCATGGTGTGGGACCTGGGCGGCGACGTGATCGGCGACGACGGGCACAGCATCGGCTTCGCCGAGGAAGGCGTACGCGCCCTGGAGGTCGTAGCGGACCTGGCGCGCGACAAGAGCGTCTACATCGACCCCAAGCCGGGCAGCGAGCAGATGTACCAGGTCTTCCTCTCCAACCGGATGGGCATGGTGCCCACCGGGCCCTGGCAGCTGCCCGACATCACCCAGGCGAAGATCGACTACCACGTGGTGCCGCTGCCCAGCTTCAGCCGCCGCCCGGTGACCATCTCGGGCCCCGACACCTGGACGGTCTTCGACAACGGCCCCGCCCGCACCAAGGCCGCCCGCACCTTTGTGACCTGGCTCAACCAGCCCGCCCAGGACAGCCGCTGGGCCGTGGAGGCGGGCAGCCTGCCGCTGAGCCGCCGCAGCCAGGACCGCCCGGCCTGGCGCGAACACGCCGAGCAGATGCCCGGCCTGCCGGTGTTCACCAAGGCCCTCACCTCCGCGCGGGTGCGGCCCGTGCACCCGGCCTACCCCCGTATCTCCCAGTCCCTGGGGCAGGCGGTCGTCGCCGTGCTGCTGGGCCGCAAGAGCCCCGCCGACGCCGTGCGCTCCTGCGCCCAAGAGGCCAACGCCGCCCTACTGATCCCGCGTTGACGACACCGCGGACACCCAGGGCACCCAGGACACCAAGGACGCCAAGGACGCCAAGGCCACCGAGGACACCAAGGACGCTGAGGACACCGCCATGCCATCCCTTCCCCGCCCCCTGACCCTGCCCCCGGACCCCGCGGGCCGCCGCGCCCTGCGCCGCCGGCGCCGCAGCGAGACCGCCACCGCCTGGGCGTTCGTCTCCCCCGCGGTCCTGGTCATCCTGGGCCTGAGCGTCCTGCCGGTCATCTGGTCGCTGCTGCTGTCCTTCCAGGCCAACGACCTGGTCACGCCCAGCCGCTGGGTGGGCCTGGACAACTACCGGGCACTGTCGCAGGACCCCAACTTCAGCCAGGCCGTGCGCAACAC
>NZ_JBNNJZ010001024.1:0-1669 GCF_050270335.1 Streptomyces sp. NPDC059900 | reverse complement strand
CTCCCGAGGAGACCCCTCATGCACCACCCCGAAGCGCCCGCCTCCGAAGCGCCCGCCCCCGCAGCGCTCGACCCCGAGGCGCTCGTCGCCAGGCTCGGCGCCACCTTCGCCTCCGGCCGCACCCGGCCCCTGGCCTGGCGCGAGCAGCAGCTCACCCAGCTGCGCTCCCTGTTCACCGAGCACCGCGAGGACATCGCGGACGCCCTCTACGCCGACCTGCACAAGCCGCGCACCGAGGCCTACACCGCCGAAGTCGACTTCCCCGTACGGGAGATCGACCACACACTGGCCCATCTGGAGCAGTGGCTGAGCCCCCAGCCGCTCGCGTCCGGGGCGCTCGCGGGGCTTCCCGAGGGCTCGACCGCCGGTACGCAGTACGAACCGCTCGGCACCGTCCTGATCATCGCGCCGTGGAACTACCCCGTCCAGCTGCTGCTCGTCCCGCTGGTGGGCGCGCTCGCCGCGGGCAACACCGTCGTCCTGAAGCCCAGCGAAGTCACCCCGGCCACCTCCGAGTTGATCGCCCGGCTCATCCCCGAGTACCTGGACACGGACGCGGTCGCCGTCGTCGAGGGCGGCGTGCCGGAGACCACCGCGCTGCTCGCCCAGCGGTACGGCCACATCTTCTACACCGGCAACGGCGCCGTCGGCCGCATCGTGATGCGCGCCGCCGCCGAGCATCTCACCCCGGTCACCCTCGAACTGGGCGGCAAGTCACCGGTGTTCGTGGACCGTGACGTCGACGTGGCCGCCGTCGCGACACGCCTGGCCGAGGCCAAGTTCCGCAACGCGGGGCAGACGTGCGTCGCCCCCGACTACGTCCTCACCGACCCGGAGACCGCCCCCGCGCTCGCGAAGGAGCTGCGCACGGCCGTGGAGCGGGTGTTCGGCGCGGACCCCAAGTCCTCCCAGGCATACGGACGCATCGTCAACGAGCGGCACTTCGACCGGGTCTCGGCACTCCTCGGTTCCGGGACGACCGCGTTCGGCGGGCAGAGCGACCGCGACGACGTCTACATCGCGCCGACCGTGCTCACCGACGTGAAGCCCGACGAGCCGGTGATGCAGGAGGAGATCTTCGGTCCCGTACTGCCGATCGTGAACGTCGGAGGACTCGACGAGGCCATCGCGTTCATCAACGACCGCGACAAGCCGCTCGCCCTCTACGGCTTCACCGAGAACGACACGACGCGGCAGCGCCTGGCCGCGGAGACGTCATCGGGCGGCCTCGGCTTCGGCCTTCCGATGGCTCATCTGCGCGTCCCGGAGCTGCCGTTCGGCGGGGTCGGGGAGAGCGGCGTCGGCAACTACCACGGCCCGCACTCCATCGCCACGTTCAGCCACCGCAAGGCCCGCCTCGACGTGCCGCTGGGCTGACGTCCGCGAGACCGCCGGGCCCCGCGGCAGTTCTCAGGCTCCCGCCCTCGGCACCACGAGGCCCGACTCGTACGCCGCGACCACCGCCTGGGTGCGGTCCCGCAGCCCGAGTTTGCCGAGCACCCGGCTGACGTGGGTCTTCACGGTCTCCTCGCTGACGTGCAGCCGCCCGGCGATCTCCGGGTTGGACAGGCCCTCGGCGATCAGCCGCAGCACCTCGGTCTCGCGCGGGGTGAGCGCGTCCAGGCGGGCCACGGGCCCCGCGGGCGGGCCCGGCCTGAGGCGGGCGAAC
>NZ_JBNNJZ010001023.1:0-1671 GCF_050270335.1 Streptomyces sp. NPDC059900 | reverse complement strand
GGACGGGTCGCTCCCGCTGACCCCGCTGCGCGTGATCGTTATTGTGGGCATGGTGTTGGGGCAGGTCATCCTGGTCAGCGTCTGGCGGCTGGTGACGATGGTGCGACGCGGAACGGTCTTCTCCCATGCCGCCTTCCGTTACGTGGACACCGTGATCGGCGCGATCGTGGCGGTCTCCCTCCTGTGGTTCGCCGTCACGGCCCTCAACGCGCCGGGCCAGCGGGCCGACCCGGGCGTCACCGTCATCATGGGCGGGATCGGCCTGGCCATCCTCGGGGTCGCGCTCATCGTGTACGTGCTGCGGATGCTGCTCACTCAGGCCGTCGCACGCGATGCCGAAGCCGCCCAGATGCAGGCCGAGTTGGACACGGTGATCTGATGCCGATCGTCGTCGACATCGACGTGATGCTGGCCAAGCGGAAAATGTCCGTGGGCGACCTCGCGGACCGCGTAGGGATCACCCCCGCCAACCTGGCGGTACTCAAGAACGGCCGCGCCAAGGCGGTGCGCTTTGCGACCCTCGCCGCGCTGTGCGAGGTACTCGAGTGCCAGCCGGGTGACCTGCTGCGCTGGGAAGCCGGCCATGCCGCGGACGGATGACGCGGCGCGCAGCCGACCGGAAGGCCCGGCATCACCGGCCTGAGACAGGGCGGTCCCCGGGAGTTCCGTATCGGCTGGTCCGGCCAGCCGGGCGGCAGGCACGCAGGGGTGGGAGACACGTCCGAGTCTTTCCGAGCCCGCATCCAGGGCGGCGAGAGTCTCCGCCACGGCGCACACGGCGCACACGGCGCACACGGCGCACACGGCGCACACGGCGATAGGGACGGCCATGACGGCACGACGTTCCAAGGCGGTAGGCGCGACAGGAATCCGGCCTGGCCTCGCTCACATCCCACCGGCCGGTCCCGTGCACGAAACCGATCGCGCCGGCACTCAGCACCATGGCTGTGCCGGCACAGGCCAGCTGGGCGCTCCGGCGCGGCGCCGGCCCAAGCGCACCGTCCGTGCCGACCACGAAGGCGAGCGGCTCGGCCGGCTCCGCCGGGTCATCGTGACCACCGAGCCGGTGCTGCTCCAGCACTGGCGGCCGGGCGGGCCCGGCACCCGGTGTTCCGATCGGCTGCTGCCACCGCAGCAGGGCGCGGGTCGCGAAGCCGGGCGGACCTGATAGGGGATCAGGGCCGCCCGGCCGTCGTGCGCGCAGCAGGAAGGTCAGCAGCTCAGGTTGGAGCCCGGCGTGGTGCCGAGGATCTGGGTGAACTGCTTGTAGCGGTCGACCCGGCTCTGGACCTGGCCGGGGTTGCCGCCGTTGCACTCCAGGCTGCCGTTGATGGCGCGGATGGTCTCACCGAAACCGCGGCTGTTGACCATGGCGTTGTGCGGCGTCATGGTGCCCGGACCCGACTGCGTGTTCCAGTACCAAAGACCGGTCTTCCAGGCGACCGCCGGGTCGCGCTCCACCAGGTAGGGGTTGCGCAGGAGGTCGATGCCGAGCGCGTCGCCCGCCGCCTTGTAGTTGAAGTTCCAGCTGAGCTGGATGGGACCGCGGCCGTAGTAGGCGGCCTGTCCCGCGGGGCAGCCGTAGGGCTGGCCGGCGTCGCAGTAGTGCGGGTAGTTGGCCTGGTTCTGCTCGACGATGTGGACTAGGCCGCCGGTCTCGTGGTGGACGTT
>NZ_JBNNJZ010001022.1:0-1672 GCF_050270335.1 Streptomyces sp. NPDC059900 | reverse complement strand
CTACAGCATCCTGCCGCTGGTGTGGCTGGTCACCTCGGCCACCAAATCCGTCGGCGACTTCTCCGCCACCAGCGCCTTCGAACTGGCCGACTTCAACCTCTGGGGCAATCTGCGCGACCTGTTCGCCCGGGAAGACGGCGTCTTCCTGTACTGGATCCGCAACTCCCTGCTCTACGCGGGTGTCGGCGCCGTGCTGGGCGCTCTGATCTGCACCGCCTGCGGCTACGCCATCGCCAAACTCGACTTCCCCGGACGCCGCGCCCTGTTCGCGGTGACCCTGGCCGGCGTCCTGGTGCCGCCCACCGCCCTGGCGCTGCCCCTGTACCTGCTCGCCTCCAACCTGCACCTCGTGAACACCTTCTGGGCCGTCTTCCTGCCGCTGCTGAGCAACCCCTTCGGCGTCTACCTCGCGCGCACCTTCGCCGATGCCGCCGTACCCGACGAAGTCCTGGAAGCAGCACGCCTGGACGGGGCCGGCGAGGTCCGCATCTTCCTGACCATCGCCCTGCCGATGATGCTGCCCGGCTTCGTCACCATCCTGCTCTTCCAGTTCGTCAGCATCTGGAACAACTTCTTCCTGCCGCTGGTGATGCTCACCGACCCCCAGCTGTTCCCCATGACCCTGGGCATCTACCAGTGGAACACCCGGGCCCCGCAGTTCCCCGACTACAACCCCCTGGTCATCACCGGATCACTGCTCGCCGTCCTGCCCCTGATCACCGCCTTCGTGGTGCTGCAACGCCAGTGGCGCAGCGGCCTGTCCGCAGGGAGCGTCAAGTGACCGCGGGCGCAGCCGACCGCAGCGGCCCGCCCGCCACGCCGCGCAGGCCCGAGACGCTGCTGCTGATGAACGACCGCACCCTGCGCACCCAGTTCGGGCCGCAGGAACTGGCCCGACTGCACGCCGCCGCCTCGATCGGGCAGCCGCTGAGCGCCGCCGACCTGGAATCCGCCGCCGTCCGCGCCCGCCTCGCCGAAGCCGAGGTACTGATCACCTCCTGGGGCTGCCCGGTCCTGGACACCCACGTCCTGCAAGCCGCTCCGCGCCTCAAGGCCGTGCTGCACGCCGCAGGATCCATACGCGGCCACGTCCCACCGGCCGTGTTCGACCGCGGCCTGCTGGTGACCACGGCCGCCGACAGCAACGCCGAGCCGGTCGCCCAGTACACCCTCGGCGCGATCCTGTGGGCCTTCAAGAAGGTGCCCTTCCTGGCCATGGACGCACGCCGCTTCCGCGAGGACTGGAGCTACGTGCACGAGCGAGGCGAACTCAGCGGCCGCGACCGTACGGTCGTCCTCGTCGGCTTCTCCCGCATCGGCCGCCGGGTCACCGCCCTCCTGCGCACCCTGGACCTCGCCCGGGTCCTGGTCGTCGACCCCGTGGCGGACCCCGACGAGATCATTGCCGCCGGAGCCGAACCGGCACAGCTCGCGCAGGCCCTCCCGCAGGCCGACGTCCTGAGCCTGCACGCACCGGAACTGCCCGCAACCCGCCACATGATCAAAGCGGCGCAGCTGGCAGCCCTGCCGCCGGGCGCGGTGCTCATCAACACCGCCCGGGGCTCCCTCATCGACACCGCGGCGCTGGAGGCGGCCTGCCGCGGCGGCCTGCACGCCGTCCTGGATGTCACCGACCCCGAACCGCTGCCCGCCCACAGCCCGCTGTACGACC
>NZ_JBNNJZ010001021.1:0-1675 GCF_050270335.1 Streptomyces sp. NPDC059900 | reverse complement strand
CCCCCGGACTGGTCAGCGGCCACAATCCCGCCGTACGCCTGCTCGTCCTGGGCACGCTCACCCTCCTCGCCTTCGACATCGCGTACGGGATTTTGCAGCTCAACGGAGTGTGGCAGGCCGGCACGCTCCTGGACACCGGCTGGATCGTCTTCTACACGGCATGGGGCCTGGCCGCCCTGCACCCCTCGATGGTGCGGCTGACCGCCCGCACCCCCCAGCGCCAGAGCCTGCTGCCCCCGCCGCGCAGGCTCGTGCTGCTCGCCGCGGCCACCCTCATCGCGCCGGGAATCCTCCTTGCCGAGGGACTCCTGGACAGCGCCCACGACGCGGCCGTGATCGCGGCCTTCTCCGGCACGTTGTTCCTTCTGGTGATCCTGCGGCTCGCAGGCATGGTCGTGGTGCACCGCAAGGCCGTGGACCGTGAGCTGGCGCTGCGCGATGCGGCCTCCTCGCTGGTATCCGCGATCACTGCCCGGGAGGTCACCGAGACCTGCGAGAGGACAGTCGCCGCGCTGTCCGGGCCGGGAACCCGGACCCTGCTCCTGGAAGCCGGCGACACACCACCGGTTCCCTACGCCGCCCTCGACCTGCGCCGCACGCGTATGGTGCAGGCCGCCGCCCTCGGCCCGGAGATCGCAGCCCGCGTCGGGACCGCGCAGAGCGCGCTGGTGTGCCCGATGATCCAGCGCGACCGTCCGGCCGGAGGCGATCCGCCGGGTGTACTGATCGCGGCAGGATCCGACAAGCAGCTCAGCGAGATCTGGGGCTCGCTGGAGATCCTCGCCTCGCACGCGGGCCTGGCCAAGGAACGGATCACCCTCCGGCAGGAGATCATCCGGCGGGAGAGCGAGGCGTACTTCCGCACCCTGGTGCGCAACGCCTCCGACGTCATCCTCATCGTCGACGACAACACCGTCCGCTACGCGAGCCCGTCCGCGCAGGCCGTCTTCGGCGACACGCCACTGATCGGCGCGGAGCTGCCGGCGCTGGTGGATCCCCGCGACAGGGACCGCGCGTCGCGTGTGCTCGCGGCCATGCGCAGCGGCGCACAGCAGGAGCCCCACGACTACTGGTGGCTGCCGCGGGACGGCGGGCGCATCGAGGTGGAGGTGCGCTGCAGCGACCTGCGCCAGGACCCCACCGTCCGCGGCCTCGTCGTCACCCTGCGGGACGTGACCGAACAGCGTCAGCTGCAACACGAGCTCACCCAGCGGGCCTTCCACGACGCGCTGACCGGCCTGCCCAACCGGACCCTGCTCCTGGAGCGCATCGAGCGCGCCCTGCTGCGCGGCCACCGCGAATCGACACTGACCTGCGTGCTCTTCATCGACCTCGACGACTTCAAGGTCGTCAACGACACGCTGGGACACGCGGTCGGCGACCGGCTCCTGGCGGCCGTCGGCAGCCGCCTCTCGCGCACGCTGCGCCGCAGCGACACCGCGGCCCGCCTGGGCGGTGACGAATTCGCCGTCCTGATGGAAGACGCCAAAGAGCCCGTCGACGCCGAGATCCTCGCCGCACAAGTGGTGCAGGCGCTCAGCAGACCCTTCCAGCTGTCCGGCGACTGCGTGAGCGTCTCCGCGAGCGTGGGCGTGGCCACCGCCGTCGACAGCACCGGCCCCGACGAACTCCTGACCCACGCCGACCTGGCGCTGTACGCCGCCAAGGCAGCGGG
>NZ_JBNNJZ010001020.1:0-1680 GCF_050270335.1 Streptomyces sp. NPDC059900 | reverse complement strand
AGAGACAGGACGGGTCCTATGTGCCCAAGGGCGTCCCCAGCCGCTTCGCTGCCGTACGAAGAGGCCTGACCAGCGAGATCTCTCCGCGTATCGAAGCGCTGTGCCCGCCCTCCGCAATCAAGGTCACCGGGTTGTCGTTCGGCCTGGAAATCCTCCACCCCGATCTGCTGTTCTGTGCCTTCGTCGCGGCGTCCCGGGACGAGATCCTGGCGATGCGCGCGGAGGAACCGGGCAGCGAGGCCTACGAGCAGGTCTTGATGAGCATGCCGGCGGACCGGGACGACCCAGGGACCGCCGCGATCCTCGGCAGCGGCGAATGGGCGCAGGGCGGCAAGGCCTCGGTCGTACGGGCACTGGAGCTGGTCCACGCGGTGCGGCGCCGGCGCAGGGGCTCCTTCGACGAGGCCTTCCGGGAGCTGCACGAGGCATAGCAGTCCTCACCGGTGCAGCGGCAGGACCCGATAGGTCGGCAGGACTTCCAGGCTGGTCTTGTTGGGGCCCACCGGCAGGGGATACCAGACGTACCGTGGTGGGGTCAGTTCCACGCGGTAGCGGATGGCGCCGGGACAGCGTGCGTTCGGGCACGGGAGCGGCGTGCCCCGCTCGGCGGCACCGACGAGGTCCTCTGCCGGCACCGGGTGGAGGAGGGGGTAGCGATTGGTGAGGAACGCGTCCAGATCGTTCGGCACCGCGTCCCGCCCCCGGTTGCAGGCCGCGCACTGGAGCAGCGGAGTACTCCAGAAGGCGTCGGAGAACACCTCGTCCGAGGCCATGCGCACGATCCGCTGCAGCCCGAGGGCCGCGTAGCCGCGCATGGCCTCCATTGACTCCGGCCCCATCAGCTCGGGATGGCTGTTGGCGAAGAACCGCGCCATGCGCCGGCGCTGGGCCTCCGTCAAGGTCATGCGGTACTCGGGACCGGCCTCCCGCACCGTGCCGCGCACGGGGTCGTAGAGCTTCAGCACGCTCCCGTGGAAATAGGCGAGTGTCGCAAGCTCGCCGCGTGTCCACCACGACCGCCAGTACTCCGGGTGGTCAAGCACCCAGAACTCCTCGCAGTCCAGGATCGCGTCGCTGATGATGCTGAGTACGTTCCAGCGCATCAAGGGCGACAACACCTCGTCGTCGAGCGCCAGTTCGCCGGGGAAGTAGAGCTGGACGGAGCGCGGGACGCCGTCGAAGTCACCCCGCTCGATCTGCTTCTTGAGTTTCACCGCCGTCTTTCGGGTGCTGCCGCGATAGCTCAGGAAGACCTGCCGCCGCGCTTTGCGCCGGGCCCGCTCCCGGTTCTGCGACGACAACAGGGGCGGCACCACCTTGCGCCACGGCGGCCGCGGCAGCACGATCGGCTCCGCTCCGTCCGACGGCGTGAGCTGGCGCTCGATCCACTTCAGGACGGCCTCGTTGCTCTGCTCGTGGGGGTAGACCGGTGCCCCTCCCTGCCGGGTGCCGACGACGTTGACCGGCAGGTAGCGGCGGCCCACGATGAGCACGTGTTCCAGCTTGACTCCTCCCCCAGCTGGAGCAGGGGGATTCCTAGCTCACGTCGCCTGACCCCCGGCGGGGGTGCAGGTCTTACACGATCAGCACTAGCCGGGTGCGAGACCAGCCCGGACGAGCATCACGTGTGCGGAGTTCTTGTCCCTGGGGGACACCCTTCCGCACGCGGTGCACGTATAC
>NZ_JBNNJZ010001019.1:0-1682 GCF_050270335.1 Streptomyces sp. NPDC059900 | reverse complement strand
GAGTGATGCCGGAGCGGGTGCGGGGCGTTCGGCCGTCCGGCCGCGTCAGGCGCCCCGGGCCCGGATCTGGGCGAGCAGGGCGTCCAGGGCCTGCTCCGTGGCCGCTGCCATGTCCACCGCCGCCGGGTCCAGGAGCCACTGCACCTGGAGGCCGTCCATGACCGCGATGATCACGTTGGCGGTGCTCTCGACGTCCAGGCCGGGTCGCGCCTCGTCGAGCTCGCAGGCCTCGGTGAGGGCTTCGACGATGAAGGTGCGCAGGCCTGCGTAGCGCCGCCGGAAATACGGCTGGGCGGGGTGGTCGTCGGTGACGCTCTCGGCGCACAGGACCGTGTAGAGCCGGACGATGCCCTCGCGCTCGGAGTTGTGGCGCACGGTGTCCACGAGGTGGCGCAGGAAAGCCATGCCGCGGGGCCGCTGCGGGCCGAGCGGCGCGATCTCGGCGTTGTCGCGCAAGTCGAGGACCTCGGTGAGGAGGTTCTCCTTGGTGCGGAAGTAGTGCAGGACGCCCGCCTGCGTCAGGCCGGCGCGCTCGGCGATCTCCGCCAGCGAGGCCTTGCCGTAGCCGCGGGCCGCGAAGGTTTCCATGGCGATCTGCAGGATCTCGTCGTGCCGCTCCTGAGCGGCCTGGCTGCGGCCGCGGCGGGTGACCTCCCCCTGGCGCCGGCGGTCTGCTGATGTCTTCGCGCCTGCGGTCTCGGCTGCCTTGTGCGTGGTCACGGTGCGGAGTCTAGGCGCGAGTTGATCGCCCCGAAAGAAGCGCGTCCCAACCACTTACTGAGTACTTAGTAAGTGTGCTTCCATGTTGCCCGCTCACCCCCCACTGCGCAGGCCCCACCACGTACGCGTGCATCGCAGACCAAGGAGCCGCACATGAGAACAAGCAGCAGGACACCCCGCAGAACGCGCCGCGGCACTCGCCTGAAGACCGCCGGGGCGGCAGCCGCCCTGGCGCTCGCGGGCACGGCCGTCGCCTACGGCCCGCTCACCGAGGCCCAGGCGCGCCCCGCCCCGCCGACGGCCCACGGAAAGCCCGGGCAGGCGGCAGCCGATCCCGCGGCACAGGTATGGATCACCACACCGGACGGCAGCCGCAAACTCGCGCACGCGGGCCAGGCGCCCTTCACCGGCCGCCCGCAGAGCACGGACATCCGCATCGACCCCGGCGCCAGGGGACAGCGCTTCACCGGCGCGGGCGCCTCGGTGACGGAGGCCTCCGCCCGCCTCATCCGGCAACTGCCCGCCGACAAGCGCAAATCGCTGCTCACCTCGCTCTTCTCGCGAGCGGGCGACGGCATCGGCCTCAACTACCTGCGCCAGCCCCTGGGCAGCAGTGACTTCAACGCGGACGCGAACTTCACCACGTACGAGGACACCAGGGGCAGCTTCACCATCGACCGCGACAAGAAGGACACCCTGCCCGTCCTCAAGGAGGCACTCGCCGTCAATCCGCGGATCCGCTTCATGGGATCCCCCTGGTCGGCGCCGGCCTGGATGAAGACGGGCGGCTCGCTCAAGGGCGGCAGCCTCGACGCGGCGCACTACCAGGACTACGCCGACTACCTGGTCAAGGCGATCAAGGCGTACCAGGGCGAGGGCGTCAAACTCACCGACCTCAGCGTCCAGAACGAGCCGGAGTTCGCCAACTCCACCTATCCGTCGATGTCGATGACCTCAGGCCC
>NZ_JBNNJZ010001018.1:0-1684 GCF_050270335.1 Streptomyces sp. NPDC059900 | reverse complement strand
CGTCGGGCCCGCGTTTGGGGGTGTCGATGACCGTGTGGGGGGGGCTGTGCGGGGGGCCCCGGGTGTGGTCCTCGGGGGGGGGGCCCGGGGGGTTGGGTACCCGGCTTTTTTTGTCCGCGTCGGGCCCCACCCCCGCCGTGTGTCCGTAACTTCCGTGGCCATCTACCGATAGTTTTCGGATCACTTCCGGAAGGTGTGTCATGCCAGCCTCCGATTTCTCCCGCCGACGCTTCCTCGGCACTGCCTCCGCCGCCGGTCTGGGGGCAGCCGCACTGACCGCCTGCGGCGGCTCCGACTCCGGCAGCGGGAAGGACAGTTCGGGCCGCACCGTCGTGGAATGGTGGAACATCCAGACCACCGAGCCGTCCAAGACCGTCTGGCCCGAGCGGGCGAAGGCGTTCGAGGCCGAGAACCCCGACGTGCGGATCAAGCTCGTCACGCTGGAGAACGACGCCTACAAGTCGAAGATGACGGCGCTGACCAGCTCCGGAAAACTTCCGGACATCTACCACACCTGGGGCGGCGGCGTTCTGCGCCAGCAGACCGACGCGGGCCTCGTCGAGGACCTCACCCCGTCCATCGAGCCGTGGGCCGACACACTCGTGCCCGCCTCGGTCAAGGCCTACCAGTTCGACGGCAAGACGTACGCGGTGCCCTTCGACATCGGCGCCGTGGGCTTTTGGTACAACAAGGCGCTCTTCCAGAAGGCCGGCATCAGCGCCCCGCCCACCACCTGGGACGACTACCTGGACACGGTCGACAAGCTGAAGGCCGCAGGCATCACACCGATCGCCCTCGCGGGCAAGGAGAAATGGCCCGGCATGTACTTCTGGGCGTATCTGTCGATGCGGATCGCCGGGGTCGAGGGCATGCAGAAGGCCGCCGACGCCAAGGACTTCACCGGCGACGACTTCGTCAAGGCGGGTGAACACCTCAAGGATCTGGTGGCGCTCAAGCCGTTCCAGAAGGGCTTCCTCGGCGATGCCTACTCCACCCCCACCGGAGAGGCCGCCGCCATGGGCAACGGCAAGGCGGCCATGGAACTGATGGGCCAGTGGGCACCCGTCGTGCAGGCCGACGCGGGCAAGGGCCTCGGCAAGGACCTCGGCTTCTTCGCCTTTCCCTCGGTGGCCGGCGGCAAGGGCGCACTCACCGACGTGTTCGGCGGAGGCGGCGGCTATGCGGTCCGCAAGGGCGCGCCGAAGGCCGCAACCGACTTCCTGAAGTTCTTCATGACCGCCAAGTCCGACCGCATCCTGGTCTCCAAGGCCGACACGATCCCCGTCGTCAAGGACGCCACCAGCGCTCTGACCGACCCCAACCTCACGGCGGTCTCCGACATGCTCGGCAAGTCCACCGGCTTCCAGCTCTACCTCGACCAGGCCTACCCGCCGGCCGTCGGCCAGGAGGTCAACGACTCCGTCGCCGCCCTCATCGCCGGCTCCAAGTCCCCCGACCAGGTGACCCGGTCCATCACCCAGGTCGCCAAGAGCCAGTAACAGACAATGACTTCGACCTACGTAAAGGACGCAGCCCAAGCCGTCACCGGGCCGCCGCGGCCGGGCCCCGCCAACCGACGTCCGCTCGCCCGGCGCGTCACCGACTGGCTGACGGCCGTCTCCTTCACTCTGCCCGCCCTCATCCTGTTCGGCGCGCTCGTGCTCGCCCCGATCCTGTACGCGCC
>NZ_JBNNJZ010001017.1:0-1686 GCF_050270335.1 Streptomyces sp. NPDC059900 | reverse complement strand
TTCCCCGGCCAGGCGGTCGGCCAGGGAGGGCTGCATGCGGGGGATCCTGCGGTGGATCAGCCGGATGCTCTCCGGCCGGTCGAGCGGGAGCACTCGCATGGTCTCCACCTGGTACTCGGCCCAGTCGCTGTTCTGCGAGGTGATCAGTACGTGGCCGGGTCCGTCGGGCAGGGAGCCGGCGATGTCAGCGGGTTCGTCGGCGCCGTCCAGGACCAGCAGCCAGCGACCGTAGGGGGTTCCCCGGCGCAGGGCTTTGAAGACGGCCTCGATCCGGTCGCCGCCTTCCTGATCCACCCCGAGGGCCGCAGCGGCATCGGCGAGCCCCTGCCGTAACTCCTGCCGTGTCCCTGCACGGATCCACCACACCACGTCGTACTGAGCGGCGAACCGGTGTGCGTACTCGGCGGCGCACTGGGTCTTGCCGATGGCAGGCATGCCCACCAGGGCGGCCACGGCCGTCCCCGAGGGGGCTTCGTCCAGCCAGTGACGCAGTTGCCCCAACTCCGCGTGCCTGCCGGTGAAATGAGGATTGCGGCGGGGGACATCGCCCCATACGGGAGGTGGCTCTGCGGGGTAACGAGGGGCGCTGGCACCAGTTTTGACGCCTCCGAGGGACGGATCGACGTCCAGCCGTTGCAGGATGCGGCGCTCGTCGTCGTCGGCATCGGTCCCCAGCAGGCGTGCGCCGGGAAGGAGAGGGGCCAGGCGCGGGAACTCGCGGTCGGTGAGGGTGAACGCGGCGAGCCGGTGCGTCTGGCCCGCGATCGCCGGGGCGCGCAGAGACCGGGCCCACTCCTCCTCCGTATGGCTGCCGGCCAGCACGAACTCCTCGCTGAGGAGCAGTATGTGGGTGCCGTCCACCACCAGCAGCGACCGGATGGCTTCCTGCAAGGACAGGCCCACCGGTGGATCCCAGCCCTGGATGGCGGCGTCGTGGCCGATGGTCTCAAGGCGATGCCTCATCCATACCGCCCAGGGCCGGTCAGGCCCTGCGTAGCTGATGGTGAAGCGGCCGGGATCGATGCCGCTGCGGGCTTCGGCCTCCGCGGCCAGCTCCTCCTCCGCCGCCAGCATGTGCTGCTCCAGCGCCTCGCACCGTAACTCTGCCTCGATGGCCTGGTGCTGGGCCTGTTCCAAGGCCTGGCGCAGCTGCGCGATCTCCCGCAGGAGACGGTCTCGCTCCTCGCGCAGCCGCTCGTGCTCGGTGCGCAGGGACTCCGCCTCGTGCCGGTCCCGGCTCTGCTGGATGCCGAAGGACAGCTGCAGCCGCTGCTGCTCGGCATCCATCTCCGCGATACGGCGCTTCTTGTCCAGCAACACCTGCGACAGTGCGTCGACGTTGGCCTCGGCGGACTGCAGCTTCCGGTCGGCGTCCAGGAGTTGGTCCTTGAGGACCTGCAGTGCGTAGCCCATTTGGCTCGTGGCCTTCAAGGCGGTCCGTTGCAGGAGGGTCACCCGGTCGGTGACCTGCACGGCGACGGGCCTGCGCAGGGCCTGGGCGGCATCGGTCAGCAGCCGCTCGATGAACTCCGCCGGGGCGACCGCCGTGCCGTTGAGGTAACGGGAGACCGTGCCGGGATCGTAGTGGGCACGGACCGCGTAGCGGCGCACGGAGATCCGCAGACCGGCGAAGATACTGCGGAGCGCCTGGGCCAACTCGCGGCACTCCGGCCCCACATGAGGGGC
>NZ_JBNNJZ010001016.1:0-1694 GCF_050270335.1 Streptomyces sp. NPDC059900 | reverse complement strand
GTACGTGACGGGCAGACTCATACCCGGCGACGATACGTCCTCGGCCGGATGACAGCCCCGTACAGCACACGCCGCATGCGCCTGATGGTCTGCATGATGTGGTTTCCCCTCTTCCGTTCCCTGCCGTCGTTCCGCCGGGCCTGCCCGGGCAGCTCCCCTTCAGTGCCCCGCTTCGGAGTTCTCTAACAGGCAAAGTGGCCCCAGTCGTCTCAGGGGGAGAAATCCGGGGCCGATACCGGCGACTCCCGGCAGCGCAAGCACGCCCAGTACGGCCAGCGCCAGGCACGGCGGGCATCCCCAGCCCAGGAGTGCGGCCCCGCACCAGAGCCAGGCGTTCACCCGGAGCCCGCCGCGCCACCATCCGGTTCCCATGTCGTACGAGGGGCGGCGCGTCAGGCGCGGCACAGGCAGAACGGGTGGCCCGCCGGGTCGGCGTAGACGCGGAAACCGCGCCGTCCGTCCTGGTCGTCGAGGTCGAGGGGCACGGCACCGAGCGACAGCGCGAGGGACTCGGCCGCTCCCATGTCCGTGACCTCGAAGTCCAGGTGCAACTGCTGGGAGTTGTCACCGCGCGGCCACCGGGGCGGCTGATGGCCCTCGGCCCGCTGGAAGGCGATGCGGTGGCCGCCCGGCGCGTACAGGTCGTACCAGTCCTCGCTGTCCTGCTTGAGTTCGCCCCCGAGGAGCGCGGCGTAGAAGCCTGCCAGGGCAGCGGGATCAGGACAGTCCACGGCGACGAGACAGTAGGTGGCTACGGGCATGGTGTTCTCCTAGTCCACGTCTGCGACACGTTCTCTCGGCGGCTCCGGGGTACCCGAGGCCGGAGCTCGCACACGGCGGTGCCGCCGCGGAATCCGGGACAACGCGTCAAAGCCGCTCCAGAGCCTCGGCGACGCTTCAGGGCCTGCAGAGGCGACTGACGGAAACGCACTCTCCCACGGACCCCTCGCCAGGGGCCTCATCCCGCCGTGCCTGCGTGTCGGCCTACGCGGGACCGGTCTGCGCGGTGCGGTACGCGCGCAGGAAGGTGCGCACTCCCTCGACCACGAGGGGGCGGACGCGGCTGTCCTCCGCGGCGTTCGCGGAGCCGAGCCGGTCCAGCGCGACACCGAAGGTCAGCGCGATGAACTGGTCGGCCGCGAGGCGGGGGTCGGGGACGTGCAGCAGTCCGGCGTCGCCGCAGGCGGCGAACCGTTCGGCGATGGCCTCGTCGGGGGTGTCGGCCATGGAGTTGTAGCCCTTGTGCGGCAGGTTTCCGGACTCCGCACGGACCAGGCGTTGCAGCGTCGCGTACTCCGCCGAGCCGAGCATGTCGGTCGCGATGCGCATCGAGAACGTGACCAGGGCGTCTTCCAGGCCAGCATCCCCGGGGATGTCGCTGAGGGTGTCGTCGAGGGTGCGCCGGATGGTGGTGATCATCGCCTCGCCGACGGCGTCGACGACGGCTTGCAGCAGCGTCCGCTTGTCGCCGAAGTAGTCGTAGACCGTCCGCTTGGACACCTCGGCCCGGGCGGCGACCGCGTCGACGCTGGTCCGGTCGAAGCCGTCGGCGAGGAACAGTTCCCGGGCCGCCGAGAGGATGGCGGCCCGCTTCTGCGCGGAGCCCTCTCGCAGGGTCTTCGTGGTCGGCGTCTTCGTGGTCGGCATGGGCCCCATCCTAGCCGCTCATCGAACTACACTGCACGGTGTAGTGT
>NZ_JBNNJZ010001015.1:0-1708 GCF_050270335.1 Streptomyces sp. NPDC059900 | reverse complement strand
CAGCCTCGGTCTCGGCCCCGCGCCGGTCGCCGGCGCCCATGCCCTGGTCACCGACGAGGAGCTGGTCGGCTTCTACGCGGCGAGCCATCTGCTGGCGACCGGCCGCAGGACCCTGGGTGTGGTCATGCCCGCCGACTCCTCGCTGCGCGGCTTCGCCGAGCCCCGGCTGGCCGGCGCCGAGCGGGCCGTGCGGGCCCACGGCGCGGGCAGTGTCGTACGTCAGGACCTCGCCCTGGACGAGGAAGCGGGCCCGAGCTGGGCCCGGCGGTGCGCGGCGGACGGGGTCGACGGGCTGTTCGCGTACAACGACGAATACGCCGCGCTGGCCGTGCGCGCGCTGCTGGACACCGGGGTGCGGGTGCCGCAGGACATCGCGGTCGTGGGCGCGGACGATCTGCTGATCGGCCGGCTGCTCCGCCCCCGGCTCACGACCGTGCGTCTGGCCTACATGCCCTCGCGTGAGATCGCCGGGCTGATCGACCGGCTCATCGGCGCCCCCGAAACGCCGCCGGAGTCCCACGACATGCTCCGCGCACGGCTCGTCGTACGCGAATCCGCCTGACCCCGCCTGACCTCGCCGGACTTCACCCCCCGTCGCGCCTTCAACTCCTCAACACGTTTCCCGATACGGGCCCGCTCCCGCCTTAAGTAACGAAACCATCGCGGGCCGTGCGACACCTTCCCACGCTTACACGTGTCATCTACGCTCCTGCGGAACGCGTGCCCCCAGACGCGTCCCGTTCTCTTAGGCATCGCCTTCCAAGGGGCCCTCATGAGCCATTCACTTCCTGCAGACGCGCCCGCAGCCACCGCGGCAGATGACGCGGGCGCGGCCGTCGACGCGCCCGTCGTCACCACACGCCTGCGCCTGCTCTACCTCACGCTGCCGGTCGCCAACATCGCCCTGTACCTGCTCTGGTTCGGCGTGGGCAGCTTCCTGCTCCCCCTCCACGTCGCGCGCATCACCGGCACGAACGACACCGCCGCCCTGTCCACCGCCAGCACCATCGGCGCCGTCCTGGCGACCGTGGGAAACCCGGTCTTCGGACAGCTCTCCGACCGCACCCGCTCCCGGCTCGGCCGCCGCGCCCCCTGGATCCTGCTCTGCGCCTGCCTCGGCGCCCTGGCCCTGGTGGCACAGGCCCACGCCGCGAGCATCGCCATGCTCGGACTGAGCTGGGGCGTGGTGCAGTTCATCATGAACGGCTACCAGGCCGCGCTGACGGCCACGCTGCCCGACCGGGTGCCGCCCGCCAAGTACGGCACCTTCTCCGCGCTGGTGGGCCTTGGCATACCGCTCGGCACGATCGCCGCGGCACTGGTGATCGGCGGGGTGCCGGGCGCCAAGTTCGGCCTGGACGGAGTGATCGGCGGCTTCGGCGGCCGGTTCGCCGGGGAGAAGGGGTACTACCTGATCGCGCTGGCCGTCGTCGCGGCCGCCGTCATCTTCGTGCTCGTCTCGCCGGACCGCGACGCGCGCGCCCTGCCCCGCAAGCCCTTCTCCTTCAGGACCTTCCTCGCCAACTTCTGGGTCAGTCCCCGCAAGCACCCCGACTTCGGCTGGGCGTTCCTCTCGCGCCTGGGCGTCATGCTGGGCTACTTCATCGTCCTGACGTACAACATGTTCCTGCTCGCCGAGCACATCAAGATCCCACCGAAGGACCTGTTGCCGACGGTCGGCTTCCTGATGATCGTCAACGCCCTGTGC
>NZ_JBNNJZ010001014.1:0-1711 GCF_050270335.1 Streptomyces sp. NPDC059900 | reverse complement strand
GACCGGAACCGCGCGGAGCGTGGCGGCAGGAACCGCGGCGTACAGACTGCGTGCTGCTTCTGCCAGCGCCTCTACCTGCTCATCTCCCAGGGCGCACCCACGCAGGGGCACACCGGGAAGCCGGGACATCACCACGGTAGACCCGGCCGCTGTGAGATCCGCCTTCCGGGGTTCAGGGGCCAGCCCCGGCGCATGAGCGGACAGGAGCATCAATGCGCTCCATTCGCGCTCGGCACGGGCTTGGTCCCCTCCGGGGAACCGTTTGACCACCTGGTCGGAGGCCACCTCGACCGCGTGAGAACTCCATGCGACAGAAGCCATGAGAAGCGATCATGCCAGGATTCACTTCGGTCCCGCCGGAGGAGCGGCATCGGATAGCGTGCGGACGATGACCGATACATCGACCTCAGCGCTGGGCGGCGCGGACTTCAACACACCGATCCACAAACGCTACTTCGAGGACTACACTCCCGGATCGACCTACACCTACGGCAGCATCACCCTCATCGAGGAGGACATCCTCCGCTTCGCCGCCGAATTCGACCCGCAGAGCATCCACACCGACCCCGAGGCCGCCGCGACCGGCCCCTTCAAAGGGCTCATCGCCAGCGGCTGGCACACCGCATCCGTGATGATGCGCCTGTACGCCGACCATTACGTCAGCAAGGTCGCCAGCCTGGCGTCCCCCGGCATCGACGAACTGCGCTGGGTCCGCCCGGTCCGTCCCGGCGACAGCCTGTCCATCCGCACGACCATCCGTACGGCCCGGCCCTCACGGACGAAACCGGACCGCGGGATCGTGCACACGGACGTCGAAGTCCGCAACCAGCACGACGAGACGGTGCTCACCCTGACCGCGATGAACCTTCTGCTGCGCCGACCGGCCAGCTGAGTCACCCGGCGGGCGATTCCCTGACTGACATGATGACGGTTGCCAGGTCCGTGCCCGCCCGCAGCAGTGCCACGGTCCGCAGGGCGATCTGGTCGAGACGCTGTTGCAGGACGAGTTGCGTCTCCTCCAGACCGTCGAGCCGGTCCAGTGAGGCCATGATGTCGCGCACCGCGGGAATGCCGTAGCCAGTGCTGCGCAGCGCCGCCACGATGCGGGCCGCTCTGATCGCCGGGAGCCCGTAGCGACGCGCGCGCAGCGACGTCACTCGCTCGGGGGCGACGAGCCCTTCCTGCTCCCAGAACCGTAGCGTCGAGGGACGCACGTCGAGCGCCGCGGCCAGCTGCGTGATCGTCATCGCGTCGCTCTCCGGCTCGAACCCGGAGGTGTCGGTCTCCTCCCGGATCGCGCGCAACGCCTGTTGGGCGCGCAAAGCCTCGTCCCGTTCCCGCGCGAGCCCCACGTGCACCGCGCTGATCGCCGAGGCCGCCGCCGCGAGCGACTGCGTCCGCAGCTCCGCGAGCATCTGCCGGGCTGCGACAGGCCCGACAGCACCGGCGAGTCCGCGATAGGCGCCGAGGGCCTGCACGTGGGCGGAGGTGTAGGAGCGGTAGCCGTTGCCCGACCGGGCTGCCGGGGGAAGGACTCCCAGCCGCTCCAGGTCGCGCACCTGCTGCACCGAATACCCCGACTCCTTGGCGACATCGACGGTTCTCAGCGGTGTTCGTCGCGCTCCGCTCACGGTCTCGCCCATCGGTCCAACCCCACATAAGCACTTGAAGGTGATGCTTGAACCATGAGTATGGAACAGATCATCGAGAC
>NZ_JBNNJZ010001013.1:0-1718 GCF_050270335.1 Streptomyces sp. NPDC059900 | reverse complement strand
CCCCGGTACTACCCGCGACCGCCCACCTCCCGCCCCTGGTCCGACGCCCCGCGCCCCCGCGAGCGCCAGCATCAGAAGCATGATTCGGGCATACGAACTCACCAAGCGCTACGGCGAGAAGACCGTGGTGGAGGACCTGAGCTTCACCGTCCGCCCCGGCACCGTCACCGGCTTCCTCGGCCCCAACGGCGCGGGCAAGTCGACCACGATGCGGATGCTCCTGGGCCTGGACGCCCCGACCCGGGGCCGCTCCACCGTCGGCGACCGGACGTACGCGACGCACTCCGCGCCCCTGCACGAGGTGGGCGCGCTGCTCGAGGCCCGGTCCATCCATCCGGGCCGCACCGCCTTCCACCACCTGATGGCCCTTGCCCACACGCACGGCATCCCGCGCCGCCGCGTCGACGAGGTCCTGGACCTGGTGGGCATCCACGAGGTCGCCCGCAAGCGCGTGAAGGGCTTCTCGCTCGGCATGGGCCAGCGCCTGGGCATCGCGGCGGCGCTCCTGGGCGACCCGGCCGCGGTCATCCTCGACGAGCCGGTCAACGGCCTCGACCCCGAGGGCGTCCTGTGGATCCGCAACCTCCTCAAGTCCCTCGCCGCGGAGGGCCGTACGGTCCTCGTTTCCTCGCACCTGATGAGCGAGATGGCGCTGACCGCCGAGCAGCTGATCATCATCGGCCGCGGCAAGCTCCTCGCGGACACCACGGTCGAGGCGTTCGTACGCGACTCGGGCACCGGCTCCGTCAAGGTCGTCAGCCCCGAGGCGGGCCTGCTCGGCGAGCTGCTCGCGGCACCCGGCGTGGAGATCACCAGCCACGCGCCCGGCGTCCTGGACGTACGCGGCACGGACGGCGAAAGCATCGGCCGTACGGCAGCACAGCACGGCATCCCGCTCTTCGAACTCACCCCGCACGCGGCTTCGCTGGAGCAGGCGTTCATGGACCTGACACGGGACTCGGTGGAGTACGTGGCGTCAGTGTCCACCGGCATCCCGGAAGGAGCAGCGGCATGAGCACCGCTACGACGGCGACCACGTCCGCCAAAGCAGTCCCTTACCGCCTGTCCACCCGCGGAATCCTGCGCTCCGAGTGGCACAAGCTGTGGACGCTCCGCTCGACCTGGATCATGCTCGGCATCGCGAGCATCGTCACGGCCATCCTCGGCATGATCGTCGGCGCCACGTACTCGCCCAACCCCGGCGACGAGATCGACTCCGTCACCTATGCCCTGCTCGGCACCCAGATTGGCCAGGTCGCGATCGCGGTCCTCGGCATCCTCGTCACCGCGGGCGAGTACTCGACGGGCCTGGTGCGGGCGACGATGGCCGCGGTGCCGCGCCGCCTCCCGGTGCTCTGGGCGAAGACGGCCGTGTTCGGCACGGTCGCGCTCGTGACACTCCTGGTCACCAACTTCCTCACGTTCCCGCTGGCGCAGCTATTCCTCGGCGGCACCGACCTGGAGGCCACGCTCGGCGACCCCGGCATCGCACGCGCCGTGGCGGGCTCAGCCATCGGAACGGCCCTCATCGGCGTCATCGTGCTCGGCCTCGGCTCGGCCCTGCGCAGCATCCCCGGAGCGATCGGCGCGTACGTAGGCGGCCTGATCCTCTTGCCGCAACTCGCCACGATGATCCCCAACGACACGGTGCAGGACTTCCTGAACTACTTCCCGCTGCCGGCCGCCGAGTCCCTCACGACCGTCCACACCACATCCGG
>NZ_JBNNJZ010001012.1:0-1719 GCF_050270335.1 Streptomyces sp. NPDC059900 | reverse complement strand
ATGAAAAACAAACTCACACAAGGCGAACTGAATATAATAAAAACGCACCACACCGCCCGACGCGGCGGCGGGCCTGACCGGCGAGTGGATCCCGCGGACCGACGCACGCCGTGCTGCCGCCCCGCGCCAGCCCGAACGGCCCACCCCGTCCCCGGAGGTGGTGGCCACCCTCCTCAGCCGGCACAACGCGGGCCTGAGCCTGGGACGTCTCGGCCGCTGGGCCGAGGCGGGCGAGGTGCACCGCGCGGTGGCCGCCGAGCGGGAACACGCCCTTGGCCCCGACCACCCCGACACCCTCGCCAGCCGCTACGAAGTGGGCTTCACCCTCAGCCGCACCGGCCGGGCGGCCGACGCCCTGCGGGAGTACGGCCGCGTCGCGCAGGGCAGGGAGCGCACGCTGGGCCCCGAGCACCCGGACACGCTCGCCGCCCGGCAGGAAATGGCGTACGTCATGGGGCAGTTGGGGCGGCACTTCGAGGCGCACCAGATGTACACCTCGGTGCTGGCCGTGCGGGAGCGGACCGCGGGCGCCGACCATCCCGACACCCTGCGCTGCCGCCACAACCTCGCCTACAACCTCAGCAGGCTCGGCCGTCTGGAGGACTCCTACCGGCTGGCCCGCGACGTCGCCACGGCCAGGGCGCGCGTGCTCGGCGCCACCCACCCCGACACCCTGGTCACCCGCTACGAAGTCGCCTACGCCCTGGGGCAGCTCGGCCGCTGGCCCGAGGCGCTCCAGACGTACCGCGAGGTCGCCGACGCGCGCGTGCGGGCGCTGGGCGCCGATCACCCCGACACCCTCGCCGCGCGCTACGAGGTGGGCATAAGCCTGGGGCGGCTCAGCCGCAGCGGCGAGGCTCTGGAGCTGTACCGCGACCTGATCGACGACCGCAGCCGGGTCAACGGCCCCTCCCACCCCGAGACCCTGCGCGCCCGGCACGGCCTTGGCGTCAATCTCGGCCGCCAGGGCCGCTGGGAGGAAGCGCTGGCCGAGGCCCGTGACGTCTGCGCGATCCGCGAACGCGTCCTGGGCGGCGACCACCCCGACACCCTGGTCAGCCGCCGCGAGGTGGCCGTGGGCCTGGGCTGGCTCGGCCGCTGGGCCGACGCCCTGACCGAGTACCGCCGGGTCGCGGCCGCCCGCGAACAGGTCCTGGGCGCCGACCACCCCGACGCCCTGGCCAGCCGCAACGACGAGGCGCACTGCCTGGAACAGCTGGGCCGCGGCACCGAGGCGGTCGAGCTCTACCGGCGGGTGGCAGCGTTGCGCCAGCGGCGGGCTACTGGGGGGCATTGACTCGCGGGGGCGCGGTTTCTCGCTGGGCGCGTCGGGGGTGTTTGGGTTCGAGGGCGACTGCCGGTGCGTCGTGGCCGGTCGCGCAGTTCCCCGCGCCCCTAAGGGGCGTTGTGGCTGGTCGTGTGGTTCTCCGCGCCCCCGGGGCGCTATACACCCTCCGCGTGTTACCAAGAGCCTATGCCTCCTCGCGATCGTTACGACGCAGTCATCGTCGGCGGTGGTCACAACGGCCTTGTCGCCGCCGCCTATCTCGCCCGCGCCGGACGCTCCGTCCTGCTCCTGGAGCGGCTGTCCGCGACCGGCGGCGCGGCCGTGTCCAGCCGGCCCTTCGCCGGTGTCGACGCCCGGCTCTCGCGCTACTCGTACCTGGTCAGCCTGTTGCCGCGGAAGATCGTCCGGGATCTCAACCTGGACTTCCGGGC
>NZ_JBNNJZ010001011.1:0-1721 GCF_050270335.1 Streptomyces sp. NPDC059900 | reverse complement strand
ATCCTGATGATCGTGTGGGGGTACCGCATGTGGTGGCAGCGCGGCCGCGGCGGTTCCTTCGGGCGTCCGATGCCGCGCGGGGCGTGGCAGAACGTACCGGCGTACGTCCTGGTCCCGCTGATGGCGGCGATCGCCGTGCTCGGCTACTACGTGCCGCTGCTCGGCATCCCGCTGGCGGCCTTCCTCGCCGTGGACATCGCCCTCGGCGAGATCGCCTACCGGCGCGGCAGGCGCAGCTACAGCTGAGGGACGCTCAGTCGTGGGTGCTCGCGCCGCTGAGGTGATGGTCGGCGAGGTTGAGGACCTCGTCGACCACGCGGCGCAGGTGCCCGTCGGGCGGGCCGTAGACCATCCGCCGTCCCTCCTTGCGCACGGACACGAGTCCGGCGATGCGCAGTTTGGCCAGGTGCTGGCTGACCGCCGGGCGGGCGGCGCCGCACGCGGCCGTCAGCGTCGTGACGTCCGCCTCACCTTTGGCGAGGGTGTGCAGCAGGGCGAGGCGGGTGCGGTCGGCGAGGAGGCCGAGAACCTCGGCCGCGTGTGCGAAGTGCTCGGCGCCCGGATCTTGCGGGTGCGCACCGTGCGCAGGTGATAGGTGCTTGCGTGCGCTCATACGCACATAATGGCTGGGGGCGCCTCGCGGTGTCCACTCTCCCGTCCCGCGTCGGAAGGCCGTACTCGTGAGTGAGCAGCACGGACACCCCCACCCTCCGCACGAGCACCACCCTGACCAGCGCCAGGGCCACACCCACGAGCACGGCCACGAACACGGCCACCAGCACGGCCGCGGCCACGGTCATGAGCCGGGCGGGGCAGGGCGCCTGGCCCGGTGGCGGCACAAGGCCGGGCATGTGCTGAAGCCGCACTCCCACGAGGCCGCCGACAAGGTCGACCCGGCCCTCGAATCGTCCGCGCGCGGCATGCGCGCGCTGTGGATCTCCCTGGCCGTCCTGGGCGTGACGGCCGGCGCCCAGGCGGTGATCGTGCTGCTCACCGGCTCGGTCGCGCTGCTCGGCGACACCGTGCACAACACGGCGGACGCACTGACCGCGATCCCCCTCGGCATCGCCTTCGTCCTGGGCCGCCGGGCCGCCACCCGCCGCTTCACCTACGGCTACGGCCGCGCCGAGGACCTCGCGGGCATCGTCATCCTCCTGACGATCGCCGCATCGGCGGCCTTCGCGGCCTGGGCGGCGATCGACCGGCTCCTCGACCCCCGCACCCTGCAGCACCTCTGGGTGGTGGCGGCCGCCGCCGTCATCGGCTTCATCGGCAACGAATGGGTCGCCCGCTACCGCATCCGCGTCGGCCGCGAGATCGGCTCGGCCGCCCTGGTCGCCGACGGTCTGCACGCCCGCACCGACGGATTCACCTCCCTGGCCGTCCTGTTCGGCGCGGGCGGCGCCGCCCTCGGCTGGCGGCTCGCCGACCCGATCGTGGGCCTGCTGATCACCGCCGCGATCCTGCTGGTCCTGCGGGACGCCGCGCGCGAGGTCTTCCGCCGGGTGATGGACGCGGTCGACCCCGCCCTGGTCGACGCGGCGGAACAGGCGCTCTTGACGGTTCCCGGCGTACGCGGGGTCGGCGAGCTGCGCCTTCGCTGGATCGGGCACCGGCTGCGCGCCGAGGTGGCGGTGGTGGTGGACGGCGAGCTGTCGGTACGCGATGCGCACGAGGTCGCGGTCCACGCCGAGCACGCCCTGCTGCACGCGGTGCCGAAG
>NZ_JBNNJZ010001010.1:0-1724 GCF_050270335.1 Streptomyces sp. NPDC059900 | reverse complement strand
CCCATGTACGGCGCCGCGGTGCCGTTCTTGTAGGCCTCGGCGACGAGCCGGGCCGCGCGGGCGGCGTCCTGGTCCTCGTCCGCGCCCTTGTAGCCGTCCTCGAAGTCGATGCGCAGGTCCTCGACGGGCTCGCGCTGCAGCTTGGCGCGTACGCGGTCGTAGACCGGCACGGCGAGGTCGTCGGCGAGACCGAGGACGGCCGCGAAGGAGGCGGCGTCCGGGGCGTGCTCGTCGAGGGCCTTCAGGGCCTGGTCGCCCCAGCCGCGGATGGTGTCGGCGCCGAAGAGCTCACCGGGGACGTACACGGTGTGGACCGGCTGGCGGGTGCCCGGGTCGCCGGGGTAGCGGCGCTCGAGCTCCGCGTCCACCGGGGCGAGGGAAGCGCTGATGCCCTCGCTGACCGCGCCCGCGAGACTCGTTGCCACCTTCTCTTGCTGACCCATTCCTGCACCCTCCACACGCTCGGGACCACACACTCTGGACCATTCAGGATTACTCAAAAGCCAGAAGAACTTCCGCTTCACGGAATCAATAATCCGCATAGCGAAGTTATCCGGCGACCTTCCCGCTGGTCAACACCCTCTCGTCTGCCGGACCCCGTCCGTTCACCCCTGTCTCAGATCCTGCTTCCGCACTCGCGTGCCCGCACCTCATCCTGACCGTCACCCATCGAAGGAGACCGCGTGCCGAACGACACCCGAGTAACGCGCCGCTTCGGCCTGCAGACCGCGCTCGCCGCGGCGGCAGTGCCCCTGTTCACCACCGCGCTGGCCGCCTCCCCCGCGCACGCGGTGGAGCGGGCGGGGCGCCGCCTGGAGGTCATGTCGTTCAACCTCCGCTACGCGAGCACCACGCCGCCCAACACCTGGGCCGACCGCCGCCCGGTGACCCGGGAACTCCTTCGCCGGGCGCGCCCTCATGTCATCGGCACCCAGGAAGGCCTCTACCAGCAGGTGCGGGACATCGCCGAGGACCTGAGCCCGCACTACGACTGGATCGGCACCGGCCGGGCCGGGGGCAGCCGCGACGAGTTCATGACCGTCTACTACGACACCCGCAGACTCGCACCGGTCGAGTACGACCACTTCTGGCTCTCCGACACCCCGGACGTCATCGGATCGAACACCTGGGGCGGCGGTTCCATCCGCATGGTCACCCGGGTCCGCTTCCACGACCTGCGCACGGATCAGGAGCTGTACGTCCTCAACACCCACCTGGACAACGCGAGCCAGAACGCCCGCATCCGCGCCGCGCGGTTGATCTCCGAGCGGATCGCCGCCCTCGACTCGTCCCTGCCGCTCCTGGTCACGGGTGATTTCAACGTCGCGGCCCACAAGAACCCGGTCTACGACACGATGCTGGGCGCCGGTCTCGTCGACACCTGGGACGCGGCGGACGAGCGCAGCAAGGCGTACGCCACCTTCCACGGCTACAAGCCGCTGACGCCGGACGGCGACCGGATCGACTGGATCCTGGCGACGCCCGGTGTGCGGGTCCACTCGGCGGCCATCAACACCTTCTCGCAGGGCGGCCAGTTCCCCAGCGACCATCTGCCGGTGCAGGCCTCACTGACGCTGTGACGGACGCCGTGACGCGGCGAGGCCTTCGCCCCCGCTGTGCGCGGTGGCGAAGGCCTCGTCCGGTCAGCCGATGCGTACGGTCAGCCCTTGCGGGTGTTGACCTCGTCGGTGAGGGCGGGGACCACGTCGAAGAGGTCGCCGACC
>NZ_JBNNJZ010001009.1:0-1730 GCF_050270335.1 Streptomyces sp. NPDC059900 | reverse complement strand
GACCCTCATACACCGTCCCGGAGCGCCCCGGGAGCGGCTGTCCTGCCTGCGCGAGGCCGAGCGCAGGCTCCGGCGGCTCGATGCCCTGCATCCGGATTCGTCGGAGACCTGGGGGTTGCTGGGCAGCGTGGCCAAGCGTGTCTTCGAAGTCGCCCTGCAACTGGGGGAGAACAACGCCCGGTCTCATCTGGACCGGGCCATCGACGCCTACCGCAGCGGCATGGCGGCCGATCCGGGAGACCACTACCCCGGGATCAACGCGGTCGCGCTCCTGAGGCTGCGCGGACAGCACTTCGGCGGCGGCCAGGGCGATGTGGCGGAGGCCGAGTCGCTGCTGCCCGTGGTCCGTTTCGCCGTGAAGCGCCGGCAGATCGGACCGCAGGACACCTGGGAGCATGCCAGCCTGGCGGAACTCGATCTGCACCGGCATCTGCTGGCCGGCGAGACGGAGAAGCCGCCGGCAGGAGCAGAACACCATTACGCCCTCGCGGTCGCATCCGCCGAAGGCGCCGAAATCTCCTCCATGCGCCGCCAGCTCGCCCTCTTTCTGGCCGCGGGAGACCCGGCCGCCGTCATCGAACCGCTTCTCGCCGCCGTTCGCGTACCCGCCCAAGAGGAGTGCCCATGACATCCGCAGCCGCGGCGCCGTACGTGATGGTGAGTTTCTCGAGCCGCGACGCGGTGAAGGTGGACGAACTCCTGGCAGAACTGGACGCGCACGGGGTGAGCCACTTCGAGTACCGCCGTGACATCCGGCTCGGGCAGGACATCCTCGACACGGTCCGGGAGGCGATCGAACGGTCCACGCACGTCGTCATCTACCTCTCCCCGGCAAGTCTCGACGCCCCATGGGTGTGGCTGGAGGTGGGCATGGGCTTCGCGCGTGACAAGAGGCTGGTCTTCGTCCTCGACGAAGCGCTCGGCTCACTGCCCCTGCCCTTCGACGGCCTGCGGCACATCACCGGCCGCGGCGAGTACGCGCGGTTCGTACGCGAACTGGCCTCCACCGGCACCTCACGGATGCCGGACTTCCCGGCGGGCTCCGTGGAGGAAGCAGCCCGGGACAAGCTGTACTACTACCCCGGAGGATGGGTGCGGGCCATCCGGCTCTGGGGCGCCGAGGACGTGCACTTCACCGAGGACAGGGTGCGGGTCGAATTCGACGAGGCTCCCATGGAGATCCCCCCGGAACTCGCGCAGGCGAAAGAACGCGCGATCGAGAAGAGAAAGCAGCGGGCGGAAAAGACGGGGCAGGTGTTCTTCGACGGCCCGAACGTACGCCTGCGGGGCTTCAGGGCATCACCGGTCGACGAGACGTCGGCACTCGAAGTTCCCACGCTCACACTGCAGTTGGGCCCGGTGGGGTGGTACGACTACGAAGGGCTCAACGAGGCGTTCAGGGAGAGGTACGGGGACTCGCCGCCGCTGGGAGTGTACGAGCACTACGTGAAGCTCGACGCTCTGATCAGGGACGGCGACGTCTCGGACGGTCAGTTGTCCAACATCATCGACAACGCGGTGACCGTCGTCACCGAGGACGGCCACCTCCTCTACGGCCGGCGCACCCGGCGCGTGACCTATCCGGACAGTCTCACCTGCGCCGTCGCGGAGAACACCAACCGCTACCTGGACGACACCGATCCGCGGACCGGACTGCTGATCAACCCGCACTCCGTGGCGGCGGACGGCCTTCCCGGGAACGCCCTTGACGGGTCCTATGTGCCCAAGGG
>NZ_JBNNJZ010001008.1:0-1731 GCF_050270335.1 Streptomyces sp. NPDC059900 | reverse complement strand
GCCAGCGGATGCAGACCGATCTCATGGGCCAGCATGCCCATCACATAACCGATGTCGTACTTCTCGAAGTAATAGCTCGCCAGGTTGATCTCAACGCCTTCGTCGCCCAAGTCCCGTACATCGGCGGGAGCTTCGGTCGTGCGCAGGCGCAGAGTGATCCGGACGGGACGGTTACCCACGTAGCTCTTGATGGTGCTGTGCTCATCCAGCAGCTCGATGATCCGAACCGCCTTCTCGACGTACTTGTCTGTCTGGTTCAGGTTGGTGAATTCGTAGTTGCCCAGCTTGAAGGTACGAAGGGTCGGTTCCGGCGCGGCAGGCGTCGCGTCCGAGTCCTGTGGGGCGTGGGCCGGGACCTCGGTGGATCCCGTGCCGTCGTCGGCGGGCCGGGGCAGGGAGACCGGGTCGACCCAGATGGACTCGCGCAGCTCCTCGACGGCAGCGCTGCGGGCTTCCTCCCAGCTGTGATCGGTGCTCTGCTGCGGCGCCGGGGTCACGTCGCCGATGAGCGCTCCGAGCAGGGCCATGTGCCGGTCGCGCAGCCCGGCGGGAGCGAGGGAGGCGTCCTCGGGGGCTACGTTGAGGTCGCCGAGGAGGCTGCCCAAGATGTGGGGGCGCTGCGGGGAGTCGGTGTCACGGTACTCGTCGCGCAGGCCCAGCTGGTGCGTCAGTTCGTGCACCAACTGCACCGGCGAGGCATCGGCCCACCAGGTCGTCTGATCCATCCCCTGATCGCGGCCCGCCAGGTCCACCGTCAGGTGCGGGGCATCGGCCGGGTCGACGTGCTCGACGGTTACGTGCAGCCGGTCGCCGTTGAACAGGCGGTACTCAGGCCCGTTCAGGAACTCCTCGACACCCGCGCTGAGCTGGTTGAACACGTGCGAGGCCTGGTCGCTCGTGCCACGCAGCGCGACCCGGACCGTGAGGTCGGTGACCGGCTGGCCCTGATACGAGAACCGCCGCGCATCGAAGCCCGAACGCACCACGAACCGGGGGCGACTGTCGCGAGGGCCCCGCACGGGCGGGGTAACGGACGGCACCGTGCCGCTGCCGGTCTGCGGCAGTCTGGGGCGTGCCTCGCCGGTGTTCCCGCCGGTGTTGCCGCCGGTGTTCCCGCCGGTGTTGCCGCCGGTGTTGCCGCCTGCGTCGTCTCCGCTCCGGTCCGGGGCCGCGGGCTGTTGGATGCTGTCGCCGCGGTTGTTGGTTCCGACGCTGGTGGCGAGGGCCGCGAAGTCTCCCAGGACACCGAACCTGCCCTTGTCCGCGGGCAGCAGGGCGTGCAGGGGGCTGTCCGGCGCGAGGTGCTCGGCCAGCTGCGCCTTGTAGGCGTTGTAGGACCTGGCCGTGTAGCTGGGGTCCGTGACCGCCCGCGCCCGGTGGTCATTGGTCACCGCGATCGACGCCAGGTCCATCAGGTAGGTGTCGATCAGATCCGTGACGTCCTTCGCCTTGGCGCCCGCCACTCCCACCCGCGCATGCTGGGCGAGCACCTGCGCCATCTCCACGACGATGTCACGGTAGATGCCGTGCCGGATGGTCTGCGGGAACGCGGCCATGACATGGTCCGCTTGGCCCGCGTCCAAGGTATTCATGAACCGCGGGTTCCTCAGCGACTCAAGCCCCGGCACCCGCAACGGCATCCCCGCATACAGATCCTCCTCCTCCGGGATCTTCGAATTCCGCGAGGCCAACGGGTGCAGACCGATCTCGTGGGCCAGCATGCCCATCACA
>NZ_JBNNJZ010001007.1:0-1734 GCF_050270335.1 Streptomyces sp. NPDC059900 | reverse complement strand
CCGTTCGGCTTCGCGCTGCCCAACGGTGCCATCAAGTACGGCGAAGTGCTGGGGTCATAGACGTCCGCCCGCCCTCCTGTGCGTGAACTTACCCCTTGCCGAACGGTGCCGGGACGGGCTCCAAGGCCCTGACGCCGGGGCTGTTCGGAGTGCGGGGGGGGCGCTGTATTACGGGCAGGTGCTCGGGCACTGAGACGCCGGTGACGGGGCGGAGCGCGGCTGATTGCGGCGGCGCACCGCCCTGGTCTAGGACTTGAGGGTGAGGCCGGGGGAGCGGCCGTACGCCAGGCGGTAGGCGGCGGCGAAGCGTCCCGGATGGAGAAAGCCCCAGCGGGCCGCGACGCCGGTGACGGTCTTGCCCGATGCCGGATCCGCTGCGGAAAGCTCCTCGTGCGCGTGATGGAGCCGGACCCGGCGCAGGTAGGCGGTGGGCGTGGTGTCCAGGTGCCGGCGGAAGGCGTACTGCAGAGCGCGCGGGGTGAGATGGACGGCGGCAGCGATCTCGGCGACGCCGATGTTGCGATGGGCGTTGTCCTCGGTGAACGCCTGCGCACGGCGCAGCAGCGCGGGCACGGCGGGCGGACGGTCCGGGCCCGATTCGAGGGGCGCGCCGTGCACGGCGGTGTTGGGGAAGACCGTCAGGACGGTCGCTGCGAGGAGCCGGGCGGCGTTGTCCCACAACAGAGGCTGCCCGGCGGCCTCGGGGCTGGCAAGCAGGTCCCGGGCGAGGTAGTCGATGGTGCGCTTCCATAACTGCGCGGCAGCCGGCGACAGGGGCTGGTGACCGGTGAAGCGTACGGATTCGCCGGCGACTTGAGTGACCGCCCCGGCGGGCAGGGTGACCGCGCGGGCGTCGAAGTCATGGCAGCGGCCCCGGGCGTCCAGGTCCGGATGACTCATCATCAGCACATCGCCGGGCCCGATGCGCTCGCTGTCCGGCCCGAAGCCCCGCTCCACCCTGCCGTTGTGGAGCTCGGTGATGATGAGATCCGGGGACGCGAAGCAGAAACTGTAGTCCGCGCGCAGGCGCATGTCGTCCACGGCGAAGGAGCCTGCGTCGGTGCGGACGTGCCGCCACGAGTCGGACTGCACGTCGTGCGTGCTCACATGGGGGCCGTACAGGTCGCGCAGGTATTGATCGAGGCTCTTGGGCTCGGCCCACTCGAAGACGGTCCGCACCGGCAGGGAGACGGGCTGGGAGGTGATCACGGGGTCACGTCCTGAGTGGGTGACGGAGCAGGATGCCGCACGCCTGGTGACGGGCGGCGATGAAGGGGCAGGGCGCGGCGGAGTCCGGCGGCGTGGTGTCGTCGTGACGGCGAAGAAGAGGGCGTACGGCAGGGCGCGCCCGTCGCGTTGCGTCGCGTGTGGGCATGGCGCCTCCCTCAGCCGGAATGCTGTGCCTGCCGTCTGAAACACCCGCTGCACGTTGTCTGCCCGGGATCGGAATTCCTGCCCCCTCTCAGACCTGGCCTGCGGCTTTTCGTAATCTGTCCTGCGCGGTCCCGCATTCTTCGTTCAGCTGGCAGACCGCGCCCACAGCACAGTGCCAGGCTAGCGGGCATGCCAAGCCCCATCAGGTCCTGAGAGGACGGCTGTTGCCGGCGAATGCTCCTCTGTGCCGGCGACGACCGCAGGCACGAGCGGAAACGCGGTCCCGCTTCAGTATCGGGCTCCCCCCATCCGCCTCATCGGCATTCGGCGCGTACCCAACCGCGCCGATGAGGCGGGCCC
>NZ_JBNNJZ010001006.1:0-1737 GCF_050270335.1 Streptomyces sp. NPDC059900 | reverse complement strand
GAGGTAGGGCTGCTGGTCGACGGCGAAGCCGACCTCCTTGGCCCCCAGGCGCTTGACGACCTCGGCGTTCAGGTCGAACGTGTCGACCTCCGCCTTGCTGCCCGCATCCTCCTTCGCCTTCACCGAGTACGCGGCGATCGGCGCGCCGAGCGTGACGACGGAGTCGATGTCCTTGGTGGCCTGGAGCTTCGCACTGATGGAGGACTCGGAGCCGGGCGCGTTGGTGCCGTCCACGTTCAGGTTCTCGACCGAGCCCCCGAAGGTCTTCTTGACGCCGGCGCAGCGCTGCTCCAGGGAGACGTTCCCCTGTTCGTGGATGACGCAGAGCGCCTTCTTCTTGCCGCGCTTGTCGAGTTCGTCGCCGACGGCCTCGCCCGCCACGGACTCGTCCTGGCCGATGTGGCTCAGTGCCCCGAATTCGGCGGAGAACTCGCCGCCCGAGTTGATCGTGACGACCGGTATCCCGGCGTCCTCGGCCTTGCCGAGGACCGCCTTCATCGCCTCCGGCTTGGCCAGGGTGACGACGATGCCGTCGACCTTCTTGTCGATCGCGGACTGGACGAGCTCGGCCTGTCCCTTGGCCTCTTTGTCGTTGGAGTAGAGGAACTCGACGTTGTCCTTGCGGGCGGCCTGCTTGGCGCCGCTCTGCACGATGTCCCAGAAGGTGTCGCCCTCGCCCGAGTGGGTGATCATCGCGATCTTGAGGCGGGGCGTGTTCACGCCCTTGCCGCCTCCCCCGCCGTCGTCCGACTTGTCCTCGTCGCCCTTGCCGCCGGAGCTGCTGCATCCGGCCGCGAGCGCGATCACCGCCAGGGCGGCTGCTGCCGTGCGGGCCGTGCGCATGGTGGGACTAAGCGTGGTGGGACTAAGCATGGTGGGGCCACCTCTTCTCCCGGCCGCCCGAATGCGGCTGGGGGAGTTCTAGCGGCGGGTGCGCGGCAGCGTCAATGGATTTGTCAGAACATTCTGACGACTGTTGGCGAGTTGGTATACACGCGTCGGGGCCGCCCCGGCTTCCGGAGCGGCCCCGACTCAGTCGCGCGAACGTCAGTGCTTGCCGATGTCCTTGGTCTTCTCCTTGGCCTGGCGCGCGTCGCCCTTGGCCTGCTGGGCGCGGCCTTCGGCGGTGAGGCGTTCATTGCCCACGGCGCGTCCGGCGGCTTCCTTGGCGGCGCCGGTGACCTGCTCGACCTTCGCCTTGCCCTTCTCGTTGGCGGTCATGACCGCTCACGCTCCCTTGGCGTCGACATCATGTGCTGCTCCTCCGGTTAGCCAGTCGGCAGCCCCGCAAACATCACCGGCGCACCGCGGTACGGGGACGGACCGTGATGCATGGCTGGGGCGGAACGGGGCACTCCACGGTGCGGGCACGTGCCCTGCAACCTGTGAAAGAAACACGCCTTTTGTGTACTTATGTGCGCACCGTAAGGGCACCCGGTGGCCAGGAGGTTGATAGCAATGGTTCCCCTGCTCGTAGTTCTGCTTCTGGCCCTGCTCCTCTTCGGTGCGGGCTTCGCGCTGAAGGCGCTGTGGTGGGTCGCGGTCATCTTGCTCGTGGTGTGGCTGCTCGGCTTCGTGATCCGCCCCGCGGCGAGCGGCGGCCGCAAGGGCCGCTGGTACCGGTGGTGATGCGTTCAGGCGGTGATGCGTTCCTGAGGACGCCATAGAGCCGCACGTACGCCACGGGCAGTGGCGTACGTGCCCAAGGGGTGGGCCCGGCCTGGGACGGCCGGGCCC
>NZ_JBNNJZ010001005.1:0-1739 GCF_050270335.1 Streptomyces sp. NPDC059900 | reverse complement strand
AAAAACAACACTCTCGTCCAGCCGCGCGTCTGTCTATGAGAACAGCTCCAGGGCGCTGGGCGAGTGCAGCAGATCCAGGGCCGCGCCGTCCGGGGACAAGAACGCGATCAGTTCGAGGAGCCGGGTGCCCGCGGGCTGCTGCCGACGCAGGTCCTCCAGGGTCAGGCGCCAGGACGCGGCCGTGGAGGCCGCGTACTCCGCGTCATCGGCCAGTACGGGCTGGCGCAGCGCGCCCCCGAACCGGTCGATGTAGGAGTCCACCGCGCGGGCCGGGGGCTGGTCGGTGCTGTCCAGGGCCGCGGCCGCCTGCTCGACGGTCTGGGGCAGGTGTCCGGTGGTGGCCAGCAGCCGCCGGGCGTCGTGCTGCTCCAGGTGCGGCAGGCGCCGGTGCAGCATCTCCAGGCTCTCGGCGGGGGCGAACGCCTCGACGCGCAGCGGGGCGACGGTGTCCTTCCAGCCCTCGCTGCGCGAGGTGATCAGGACGTGGCCGGTGCCCGGCTCGGGCAGCAGGGCGACGATGTCGCCGGGCGTGTCGGCGTTGTCGTACACCAGCAGCCACCGGCCCTGCCGCCGGTCCGGCGCGCACAGCGCCCGCAGCACAGCCTCCACCGCGGTGGGCATCGAGTCCGACGCCGCGACCTTCAGCTGCACGGCCAGCGCGGCCAGTGAACGCCGCACCGAGATGGCCTGGCGGGCGTCGATCCACCACACCACGTCGTAGTCGGCGGCGAAGCGGTGCGCGTACTCCAGGGCGATCTGGCTCTTGCCGATGCCCGGCCGGCCGCTGAGCACACAGGGTTTGGCGCCGACCCCGGGCGAGAGCCGCTCCCGCAGCTCCGCGATCATCGCTTCGCGTCCCACGAACACCGGGTTGAGCGGGGCGGTCAGCCGCACGGCGGGCGCGCGGCCGGGAAAGCGCGGACCGCTGTCCGCCGGGTCGCCGTCCACCAGCGGGGGCAGCGCGGCGATCCGTCCCAGCTGTTCGATCAGTAACTGGCGGGCGGTCTCCTCGTCGTGGTCTTTGAGGTTGACGCCGGGGATCGCGGTGAAGGCGTTGTCCACGCTGCGGTCCTGGCCCTCCTCGACGCGCACGGCCACCAGCCCGGGCGGCCCGGTGGGACTGCCCGCCCGCCCGCGCAGGAAGAGCTCCACCACCGGCCCGGCGTCGGGGGCAAGGGCCAGCGCCGGCGAGAGGACGACGACGGTGGAGTCCACCTCGGGCAGGTCCTCGCCCGGTCCGCTGCCCGGCGGCCGTTCCTTGAGGATCATGCCGGCCTGCCGCAGCTGTACGCGGATCCAGTCGGCCCACAGCCGGTCGCGGGGCGAGGAGACGACATAGGCGGTGCGCGGGGCGTCGGCGGGCTGGCGTTCGAAGCGGCGCAGATACATCCGGCGCCGGCGCTCGTCCAGCGGCACGAGCCGGGTGACGGCACGGCGGGTGATCTCGCCGGTGAGCCGCTCGTACGCCGAGAGCAGCGTGTTGCCCGCATCGGGGCGGTCGTGGAAGGTGGCCAGCACCTCTTCGTAGGCGTACGGCGGGAAGTAGGGGATCTCGACCTCGGTCCAGTACCGCAGCTGATCCGCATCCTGTGCTTCGGGCAGCAGCCGGGCGAAGCGCTGGTGGCACAGTGCCAGGCTCAGCTTCCTCTTGGCGGGCTCGCCCGGCTCGACCCGCATGGGCACCGGCAGGATGCGCACGTCGTGCGGCGCATCGCGCCGCAGGGCGCCGGCCATTGCCG
>NZ_JBNNJZ010001004.1:0-1741 GCF_050270335.1 Streptomyces sp. NPDC059900 | reverse complement strand
CCCAATACCCCGTCCACTCGGCCGGCGACACGTACAAGGCCCTTGAGCTCTTCCAGTTCTTCGCCGACCGCGCGGACCTGGACGGCCCGGCGCCCAGCGTTCCGGCCACCATGTCGTGGACCCGGATGTCCCCATGGCTCCCGTGGATGGCCCGCGGCCAGCGGCCCGGCGGTCTCACCTACCACTGCCGGGGGCGCAAGCTCGGCTCGTACGCCGAGGTCCCCGAACGCACCCGTGCCTACATCGCCGACCACCACCCGGTGTTCGCCATGGCCCCGGAGAAGTGGAGCGAACCCAACGAGACGAGCTGGACGTACTTCCGCAAGCTCCACCCGCCGCAGTAGCGGCAGGATCTCCCCGTAGACGCGAGGGGGCCGGCCGATCACGATGGGCGGATGGCGGAGATCGGTCCGGACCTTATGGCGTTGTTGCGTCAGCTCGATGACCCGGAATGGCTGGAGTGGCCCAAGGGCTACAGCCGTGGCGAAGTCGCTGTGCCGTTCGGTCGTTTGGTGTGCGAGCTGGACGACGCCTTCGGCACGAGCTGCTCCTCCGAGCGGGACACTCAGGACTCCAGTGAGTACGGTCGCGTCGTCGTCCCCGCGGAGAAGACGGTGTGCGGCACGCGGATCGTGGTGAGCGTGAGCAAGTTCGGATCCCTGGCTCTGGTGTCGGCCGACAATCCCGGTGGGCCTTCTTCGGCACGGATGACGCCCGGGCCGCAGGCGAGCTGGACGCCGCGGATCTCGCAAGGGTGGAGCAGGTGCTCGCCGGGCTCGGGTACGTCGTGGTCCCTGAAGAGCTGCTCAATGGCCCGTACGACGGCCCGAGCCTGCTGTGCCCGTGGCGGGACCCGTGGGAACCCGGCTGGTGGGATCGGTTCTTCGGGGTCTTCTAGCCGGTGTGGGGAGTGTGATCGATGGCTGCGTCTGGACTTGTTGTCTAAAGGTGGATAGATTGTCTGTGTAGAAGCAGACGGAAAGTCGGCGCGGTCGGAAGCGGGAAGCAAGGAGTGAGCCCGAGTGATCACACCAGGCAGCGGGGGCGGGCGATGACGCCGCGCGGTGCGAGGCGGGCGAGTGGGCGGGATGCCGTACGGCAGCGGGATACGCAGCCGCCCGAATCGGCGGATGCGGCGCAGGCGGACGCGCATCTCCTGGCCGAAGCGGAGAAGATCGCGCAAGCGCTGGGCCGCATGTTCCCCGGCATCTGCGAGGTCGTGCTGCACGATCTGCGTGACCCGGACCACGCCATCCGCTGCATCGAGAACAACCTGTCGGGCCGTCAAGTGGGGGAGTCCGCGACCGAGTTGGGGCTGGCCCGCATCAGCGACCCGCAATACCCCAGCGTCATCCAGAACTACGCCAACCAGTTCCCCGACGGACGCCCCGCGAAGAGCACCTCGATCGGGATCAAGAACGCCGCCGGTCAGTACATCGCAGCCCTCTGCCTGAACCTGGACATCTCCACGCTCTCGCCCGTCACGCTGGCCCTGTCGAACCTGGTCGCCACCGACCCCGAAACCCGGGACGCCCCGCTGGAGAAGCTGAGCGACCGAAGCCGCCGGGAGCTGCGCGAGGTCATCGAGACCACGGCCGCCGAGCGCTCCACGACTCCGAGGGCCCTTCCCAGGGAGGCGAAGAAAGACCTCGTGCGCCGCCTGCACGAGGACGGCTACTTCGACACCCGCAACGCCGCCCAGACCATCGGCGACCTCCTGGGCATCTCCAGGGCCAGTGTC
>NZ_JBNNJZ010001003.1:0-1753 GCF_050270335.1 Streptomyces sp. NPDC059900 | reverse complement strand
CGCCGGGCCAGGTCCATGAGGAGGTCGAAGTGTGCGGGGGTGTGCATCGCCGACCCGATGACCTGCGCGTTGTGCAGGTAGAGACGGCGCACGTCGAAGGTCACGCCATATCCGCCCAGTGCGCCGGCGATGACCCACCGGCCCCCTTCGCGCAGCAGCGGCAGCCCCTCGCCCACCAGCTCGCCGGCCACCACGTCGAGCGCGACGTCGATGCCCTGCGGGGCGGCGGCTCGCAGCTGCTCGGCCACGTCCCCGGCGCGGTCGACGACCTCGTGTGCGCCGGCCTCGCGCACCGCGTCGATCTTGGCTCCGCTGCTGATGGCGACCACCCTGGCGCCGCGCGCCCGGGCGATCTGCACCGCCGCGATGCCGACGCCGCCGGAGGCTCCCGAGACCAGGGCGGTTTCGCCCGTGCGGAGCCGGCCTCGCTCGATCATGCCCAGCGCCGTGCCGTAGGCGGTCGGCAGCGTCGCGAGCTGGTCGTCCGTGAGCGGGGACTCGGTCACGTCGTGGATGCGCTCTGCCGGTGCCGTGACGTACTGGGCGTATCCGCCGTCGCGTTCGCTGCCCATCAGGCCCACCGGGTTGGCGTCCGGCCCCTCGCCGTCGTAGATCGCGGGGTCGACGACCACGCGGCGTCCGACGAGGTGTGCCGCCACGCCGGGCCCGACGGCCGCGACCCGGCCGGCGACGTCGGCGCCCTGGATACGGGGGAAGTCGATGGGGCCGCGCCAGCCCGACGTGGCGTGCGGGTCTTCCGGACGGCCGTAGGCGCCTTCCCGGGTCCACAGGTCGGTGTTGTTCAGCGCCACCGCGCTGACCTCGACCAGCACCTCGCCTGCCTGCGGGGCAGGGACGGCGGCATCCGTCAGCTCAAGGACCTCCGGCCCTCCGTGCCCTGTGATGCGCACTGCTCGCATGGTCCGGGTCGCATTCATCGCGTGAACCTCCCTGCGGGTATACTGATCGGTGAACTTCTGCCACCGTACACCGATCAGTGAAGGAACCCGAAATGCAGGGACCCGCAGAGCAGGAAGCGCGGCCCATGACACCGGCGGGCAGGCGCATCGTGGCGGCCGCGGAGGAGCTGTTCTACCAGCGCGGCATCACGGCGGTCGGCGTCGATCTGATCGCCGAGCACTCCGGGGTGACCAAGCGGACCCTCTATAACCGGTTCGGTTCCAAAGACCACCTCGTGGCGGCCTACCTCACGCAGCGCGACCAGCGCTGGCGGTCGGTGGTGCGTGCCGCCGTCGATGCCAGCGGCACGCCCGCCGAGGCCGTCACCGCCCCCTTCGAGGCACTGCGGACCTGGAGCCAGACCAACACCCGCGGTTGCGCCTTCATCAACGCACTGGCCGAACTCCCGGACCCCGCGCATCCCGCACACCGCATCGCCGCGGACCAGAAGCTGTGGCTGCTGAACCTGTTCGCGGAGCTGGCCGCCGCAGCGGGCTGCTCGTCCCCGGACACCCTCGCCGCCCGGCTCCTCGTCCTGCACGAGGGCGCCCTGGCCACACAGCCCCTCGCGCTCGACACCCTTGCGCAGGCTGCTGACCTGGCGCGGGCCCTGACCCAAGCCGGCAGGGCCTCCGCACGCTGAAGCCGGGCCCACCGCGGCACGGGGCCGGGCGGACCCCGGGGAGGGGGCCCGTCCGGCCCGGTGCGCACGGAGCTGCCGTCAGCGGGGCGTCACTCGAGCAGCTCCGCGTACGAACCCATGGCGAGCGCGATGTCCGCCTGGGCCCAGAAC
>NZ_JBNNJZ010001002.1:0-1762 GCF_050270335.1 Streptomyces sp. NPDC059900 | reverse complement strand
GCTGCGCCTGGTCTGCGACCACCTCCGCTCGGCCATGGTGGTGATCGGCGACGGGGTGCGCCCGGCCAACACCGGCCGCGGCTATGTGCTGCGCCGGCTCGTACGGCGGCTGCTCACCGTGCTGTGGCGCAACGACCCCACCCGCGAACTGGCCGACCTGCCCGTCGAGTTGGTGCGGCACACGCGGGGCCATTTCCGCCAGGACACGGATCCGGACGAGGTACGCCGGGTCCTGCTGGAGGAGGAGCGGCGGTTCAGGCTGCTTCTGGAGCGGGGCCGGCGGGTACTGGCCCAGCCCCGATTCCGGGGCCCGCTGGACGAGGAGGACTTTCACTATCTCCACGACACCCACGGCCTGCCCCGCGACCTGGTCCTGACCTTGCGCCAGGGGTGACAGGAGGCGCGATCGCCCCCTGGATCCTGCGGTCGGGGTGCGTCACGATGACGGGCAGCCAGCTGATCGGCGTCCCGTTGCCGACGGCCCGTGCCGCGCCCGTGCACCGACGCGTCGCAGGCTCGTCCGTCCACGGGCGCCGGCCTCCGGAAGGGAGCGGCCCCCTTGACCCGCGCACCGCGTCCGTCCAGCACCCCCGCCTTCGCCGCGCTCCCGCCGACCGCCGACGTCGTGATCGTCGGCGGGGGCGTGATGGGCGCCTCCATCGCCTTCCACCTCGCCGAGGCGGGAGTAGGGGACATCGTCGTCGTCGAACGCGGCGAGCTCGCCTGCGGCAGCTCCGGCAAACCGATCGGCGGCGTGCGCGCCCACTTCTCCGACCCGCTGAACATCGAACTCGGCAACCGCAGCCTGCGCGCCTTCCGCGACTTCCCGCACCGGCCCGGCGCCGACATCCGTCTGGAGACCGTGGGCTATCTCTTCCTGCTCACCGAAGAACGCCAGGAAGCGGAATTCGCCCGCAGTGTCCGGCTGCAGAACAGCCTGGGCGTGCCGAGCCGCATGATCGACGCCGCCGGGGCCCGGCGGCTGTGCCCGTATCTGAGCACCGAGGGCCTGGTGGCCGCCGTCCACTCCCCGGCCGACGGGCACGCCCGCCCCGGCCTGGTCGTGCACGGGTACGCGGCGGCGGCTGAACGCGCGGGTGCCCGCTTCGCCACCCGCACCCGCGTCACCGGCATGGACACCGCCGGCGACCGGGTCAGCGCCGTGCACACCGACCGCGGCACCGTCGCCTGCTCCACCGTGATCTGCGCGGCGGGCGCCTGGTCGGCCCGGATCGGCGCCATGGCCGGCGTCAGCCTGCCCGTACGGCCGGTGCGCCGCCAACTGGCCTTCACCGAACGGCTTTCGCCGCCCGCTCCGCACATCCCCTTCACCATCGACTTCACCTCGTCGGCGTACTTCCACAACAGTGACGACGGACTGCTCTTCGGCCTCGCCGACCCGGACCAGCCCGAGGGCTTCGACACCACATGGACACCCGAGTGGCTCGACCTGTTCCGCGACGTCGTACGCCGTCGCGCCCCCGCCCTGGCCCGGATGCCGACCGCCGGCGGCTGGGCGGGCCTGTACGAGGTCACCCCCGACCACAACGCGCTGATCGGCCGCTGCGGCGAGCTGCCCAACTTCCTGTACGCCACCGGGTTCTCGGGCCACGGCTTCCTCCAGGCACCCGCCGTCGGCGAGATCGTGCGCGACCTGCATCTGGAGCGCGAGCCGTGCGTCGACATCGCGCCGCTGAGCGCCGATCGCTTCCTGACCGGGGCCGCGACCCGGCCCGAGGCCCATGTCGTATGACCGCTCCCG
>NZ_JBNNJZ010001001.1:0-1763 GCF_050270335.1 Streptomyces sp. NPDC059900 | reverse complement strand
GCGTCTCCAGGGCCGCGAGGGACTGCGCCCGCACCGAGGCGACCGCCGCGAGGATGTCCTCCCAGCGGTCCTCGGTGTAGACGCAGACGACGACCGAGATACTCGCCGCCGGGTTTCCCCCGTGCCGGTCGGGAGCGCTCAAGACACCTCTCCCTGTCGCGTGCGGAAGGGAACGCCACGGGTGCGGCGCCGCCGGTCACGGCGGTTCGAGCGCTCCGTGAGGATCACCTTCAGGACCCGCAGACCGTCGCGCACGGCGCTGAGATTGCTGACGCCGTGGATGCGCAGGTACTCGTGGCTGGGGATCTCCTGCACCTTGAGCCCGGCCTTGACGACCCGGATGTTCATCAGGGTCTCGACCTCGAAGCCCGTGCAGTCGAGCTCTATCTTGTCCAGGCAGTGCCGCCAGAAGGCGTTGTAGCCGTAGCACAGGTCGGTGTAGCGGGCGCCGAACTTGGCGTTCACGACGGAGCACAGGACGTGGTTGCCGAGCTTGCGGATGGGCGTCATGTCGTCCGTGGCCCCGCCGTTGGCGAACCGGGAGCCCTTGGCGAAGTCCGCGCCCGAGACGAGGGCGGAGACATAGCTGACGATCTCGTGCCCGTCGGCCGAGCCGTCCGCGTCGACCATCACGATGATGTCGCCGGTGCAGGCCTCGAATCCGGTGATCAGGGCATCGCCCTTGCCCTTGCCGAGCTGTCGGACGACCTTCACGTCCGGCCACAGCTCGCGTGCGACGGCGACCGTGTCGTCGGTGGAATTGCCGTCCACGAGCACGACCTCATGGATCCAGTCGGGCAGTGTCTTGAAGACGTAGGGAAGATTCTCCGCCTCGTTCATCGCGGGAATCACGACGCTCACCGGCGGTGCGATCGCCAGGTGCGTGGAAATAGGTTTGTAGTTGACGGACAGTGCCGACTTGTCTAACGGACTCCGGTCCGGCTCGGCGGCCGGGCGCACAACAGAACTCATGAGTCTGGTCCCTCTCGTCCGGTGGACCGCCCACCCCCGGGCGGTCCGGCTGTGTATCCGGTTCGAAAGGGGGGTTCTCACTTGCGCATGACGAAATGGATCTCCGTGCATGCCAAAGTGGGCTGGCATCGCGCGGGACGTGACTCGGCAATATGCGGTAACCGAGCACGGCACCCCCCTACCGCGCCCCGCGCCGGAACCACCGCGACCTTGAGCCCTCCCCTAGATCGCATTGCGTGATGGACCGATGCGGGTGGATGTACGACGGTATTGATGATTGAGACCGTATGGCAAGGCCTGGAACGTAGCCTCACGTTTTTTATGATTTGGCCTGTCTTGGTGGGCACATATGGAGCGCCTTGTTCCTACTTGGCGATCTCTATTCCTTCTTTCTTGATCGAATTTTTCCCACCTGTTTGAGCAGCTTGTCGGCCGGTTCAAAGAATTCCGGCCGCGCCAGGACCGTGTTGCGCAGCGCCCTGACCGGAGCGCGTCGCGCCCGGTGCCCGATCGCTGCCGGATGGCGCAGAGCCACCCACCCCTCGGACACGGTGAGTTCGCGTGTCTTGAGGGAGTCCTTGTACTGCTTCTGGCCCCGGCCGAGGTCGAGATAGGCGATGCCGTCGGCGGCGGCCGCCTCGGCCATGCGCAGATGCATGATCAGGCCGGGCGAGTACTTGGCGTACGCAGGGTCGTAGGCCGGGAACCACTGGGCGATGACCCGCTCGGAGCGCATCCCGAAGTGCGCGGCGACCGGCACATCGTCGGCATAGAGCACGGAGCTGTCTCTT
>NZ_JBNNJZ010001000.1:0-1763 GCF_050270335.1 Streptomyces sp. NPDC059900 | reverse complement strand
GCCCGCGCGCGCACTGATAACGCCGTCTACTCCTCGTCTACTCCTCGTCGCGCAGTCGGGCGGCCAAGGAGGTGAGCGGCTCGGTGTCCTCGCTGTGGCCCAGGGCGATCAGGCGGGAGACCGCCGCGTCGACACGGGTGAGGGCGGGGGCGGGGCGTTCCAGGTAGATGCCCTCCACGGCACTGGCGAGACGGACGCACTCGGCCCACTCACCGGCACGGTCCGCGTCCTCCGCTCCTGGTTCGCCGAGCAGGGCCAGGGCCTTCTCCAGGGCTGCCAGGGCGTCTTCGTATGCGCCGGCGTGGGCGTTGACCCGCCCGTATTCGTAGGCCAAGGCGGTATCCAGGGAGCGGCCGTGGGCCTCGTAGGCGGCGGCGCGGGCCTGGTCGGCGATCCGTCCGGCGTCGGCCAGGTAGGCGAGGGCGTCGGGCAGGCCGTCGGAGCCCTGCTGGCGGGTCTGGAGGCGGGCGAGTTCGCGCAGGCAGTTGCTGAGCTGTTCGTAACGCGGGTCTTGGGCGTGGGCGGCGATCGCCTGGTCGGCGGCCTGGCGGGCCCGGTCGAACTCGCCCGATTCGCCCAGGAGTACGGCCGTCTCTGCGGCGATCATGGCGTGGCTCGCCGGGTCGTCGTCCCAGCCCGCTGATTCGGCCGCGAGGGCGAGGAACTCCGTCGTGGCGGCCTTGAGGTCATCGCCCGCGTGCAGCGCGCGGGCGCGGATCAGGCGCAGTTGGGCCGCGAGCCGGTCGTCCAGTTCCCCGGTGGTGACGTCCGGTTCGGCCAGGAGGGAGTCGAGCAGCGCGATGCAGTCCTCGATGCGCCCCAGGTCGAGGCTGAGCTGGGCGGCGTTGCTGTAGGTGCAGAACGCGTCGGTGCGGTTGCCGTGGCGCAGGTCCAGCTCCGCCGATCGCGTCAGGTGCCGCAGCGCCTCGTCGGGGCGGTCCAGGTGCATGCAGGCTTCGGCCAGGTCGCCGTGGAAGCGGGTGGCGTCGAGCATGTCGGCCGGCCAGTCGGCGGCCAGGCGCAGGCCCTCGGTCAGGTCCGCGTGGGCGGCCTGCGCGTCGTGCAGGCCCAGTTGGAGCCGGCCGCGCAGTGCGAGCACGCGGGGCAGGTGCCAGGCGGGGCCGTGCGTTTTGAGCTGGTCGAGGAGGGCGTCGGCCTCGGTGACCGCGGCGAGCAGGGCGCCGGAAAGGGCGTGGGCGCTGGCCCGCAGCAGCCGGGCGTGGGAGATCTGGCCGGCGAGGTCGTGCCGGGTGGCGAAGGCCTCAAGGAGGTTGATCTCGGCGAAGGCCGGTTCGATGTGCTCGGAGCTGCGTGAGGTCTGCAGGCGCAGGCCGAGCGCGGTCGCCCGCAGGCGCAGCAGGCGGGCTTCCTGGTAGGGGGCCAGGCCGGGGGTCTGCTCGTGCAGGCTGACCATGGTCGCGTGGGCGGTGCTCAGCGCGGTGGTCTTCGCCTCGGTTCCGTCGGTCCCTTCGGTTCCCTGGGCCCTCTCGGTGTCCGGGGCGGGGATTTCGGCTGCGGCGAGCAGGGCGCAGGCGCGGGCCAGTGCCGCGTCGCCCGGTGCGCCGGCGTCTTCGTACAGGCCCGCGGCCTCTTCGTGGAGGGCGGCGGCCTCGGCGTAGTCGTCGTGGTGGCCGGCCCGGTTCGCCTCGTCGGTCAGCAGGTCCGCGCGCAGCCGGGCCAGCGGGCCCACGGCCGGGTCCTCCGGGTGGACGTAGGAGCGCGCGGTGGCCAGCGTGCGCAGCTGCTGCCAGCAGGCCGCCGCG
>NZ_JBNNJZ010000999.1:0-1769 GCF_050270335.1 Streptomyces sp. NPDC059900 | reverse complement strand
CCCTACGAGGACGGGCTGCGCCTGATGTCGGGCCTGGACCTCGGCTTCGTCACCAGCCCCGTCGTCTTCGAGGGCTGCACCGCCAACTGGGACAAGGACTACGCCTTCGTCCTGCGGCACGTACACGCGGAACGAGGAGCCCAACGGGGCCTCATCAAGCGGCTGTGCGAACTGCGGGACGATCCCGGGCGCGACGGCGGCGACCTGACCGACGAGATGATCGCCGCCACGGTCACCTCCCTGTTCGGGGCCGGCGCCATGAGCACGTACGTGTTCCTGCTGCACGCCGTGCTCACGCTGATCCGCCACCCGGAGGCAATGGACCACCTGCGAGAGCACCCCGAGGCGATGCCGCGGGCGGTGGAGGAACTGATGCGCTTCACCCTGTCCATCGGCGACGGACTGCCCCGCATCGCCCTGAGCGACGTCCAGGTCGGCGACGTACTGGTGCGGGCCGGAGAGCTGGTCCTGGTCTGCGTGGAGGGAGCGAACTTCGATCCGCGCCAGTTCGCCGACCCCGAGCGGTTCGACCCCGACCGCTCCCCCAACGCCCACCTGTCCTTCGGAGCCGGCCGCCACTTCTGCCCCGCCTCAGCGATCTCCCGCGTGCACGCCGCCGAAGCCCTCACCGTCCTCCTGCAGCGCCTGCCGCGGCTCCGGCTCGCCCTGCCGGCCGACCAGATGACCTGGCGCACCGGCAACATCAAACGCGTTCCGGAAAGGCTCCCGGTCCTGTGGTGATCGCGCGGCGCAAGCTCTGCCTCAGGAGGAACAATGAGCGCCATGAGCATGGTGGAAGACGTCGATGTCCGCGGTATGCAGCACTGCGAGACGACGGCGCTGGGCGTGCTGCTGCGCCACGAGGGGCTCGACTTGTCCGAACCGCTGCTGTTCGGCCTCGGCTCCGGGCTGTCCTTCGTCTACTGGGACAGCAAAGCCCTGGGCTTTCCCTTCCTGGGAGGCCGGGTCAAGCCGTTCGAGCTGACCCGGAACCTGGTCACCGTACTGGGGCTTGAGCTGGCGGTCGCAGAGACCACCTCGCCCCGCAAGGCATGGCAGAACGTGGCAGCCCCCATCGACGCCGGCCGGCCGGTCGGCCTGCAACTCGACAGCTACCACCTGGACTACTTCAGCACCAAGGTGCACTTCGGCGGACACGTCGTGGCCATGTACGGCTACGACGAACAGAACGCCTACCTGGTGGACACCGACCCGCAGGGCGGAGCCGTGACCACCAGCCTCGCCGCCCTGGCCAGGGCAAGGGGCGAACGCGGTCCCATGGCCGCCAGGCACCGCTCCTTCACCATCACCGCGCCCGGCGGCCTGCCCTGCCCGCGGGACCGGATCATCCCCGCGATCAAGACCTGCGCCGATGCCTTCCTCAACCCGCCCATCGCGAACCTGGGCCACCGGGGCATCGAGAAGGCCGCCGGGCAGGTCCCGAAGTGGCTGCGGCGCAGCGACGATCCGGGCCAGGACCTGCCGCGGGCGGCCCTCCTCATGGAGAAGGCCGGCACCGGCGGCGCCCTGTTCCGCAATCTCTACCGCGACTTCCTCGCCGAGTGCGCCCAGCTGATCGACAGCAGGCATCTGCGCACCGGCCACAGCCTGTACGGCGAGGCCGCCGCCCTCTGGTCGCAGGTGGCCGCGCTCGTGGCGGCAGCGGGCACATCCGCGCAGGCGAGCGATCTCGTACAGGCCGGTTCGCTTCTGCACGATCTCTCGCGCATCGAACGCGAAGCGATGCGGGCGCTCAGCATGCTCTAGAC
>NZ_JBNNJZ010000998.1:0-1772 GCF_050270335.1 Streptomyces sp. NPDC059900 | reverse complement strand
GCACAGCACTAGGAGAACCGTGATCCCTGAACCGGACATCCTCATCGTCGGCGGCGGCCTGGGCGGCGTGGCCGCCGCGCTCGCCGCCTGCCGGGCCGGCCGGACCGTCGTCCTCACCGAGGAGACGGACTGGATCGGTGGCCAGCTCACCTCCCAGGCCGTCCCGCCGGACGAGCACCCCTGGGTGGAGCAGTTCGGCACGACCGCCTCGTACCGCAAGCTGCGCGAGTCCATCAGGGACTACTACCGCCAGTGGTATCCGCTGCGGTCACAGGCCTCGTCCCTGCCCCATCTCAATCCGGGCGCGGGCCGGGTCAGCAAGCTCTGCCACGAGCCCCGCGTCGCCCTGGCCGCCATGGAAGGCATGCTCGCGCCGCATCTCGCGTCGGGGCGGCTGACACTCCTGACCGAGTTCGGGGCTGTCGCCGCCGAGTCGGACAACGATGTCATCACCTCGGTGACCCTGGAGAACCTGCGCGACGGCGAGCGCACCACGCTCCACGCCCGCTACGTCATCGACGCCACCGAGACCGGCGAACTCCTCGAACTGGGCGGCGTCGAGCACGCCGTCGGCGCCGAGTCGCGCGCCGAGTTCGGCGAGCCGCACGCCCCCGAAGAAGCCCAGCCCCTCAACCAGCAGGGCATCACCGTCTGCTTCGCGCTCTCCCACCACGAGGGCGAGAACCACGTCATCGAGCGCCCCGTCGACTACGACTTCTGGCGCTCCTACCAGCCGGACTTCTGGCCGGGCCCGCTCCTCGGCTTCCTCGCCCCTGACCCGCGTTCGCTCGAAGCCGTCCCGCGTACGTTCGTGCCGAACCCGGAGATCGACCCGCTCGCCGTCAACGCCGACCAGAGCGCCGACGCGGGCGACAAGGAACTGTGGGGCTTCCGCCGCATCCTGGCGCGCAAGCTGCACCGCCCCGGCGCCTTCGACTCCGACATCACGCTGGTCAACTGGCCGCTCAACGACTACTGGTTGAAGCCGCTGATCGGCGGCGGCAGGGAGACCTCGGCGCAGGCACTCGCGGAGGCGCGCCAGCTCTCGCTCTCGGTCCTCTACTGGCTCCAGACCGAGGCGCCCCGCGAGGACGGCGGCACCGGATTCCCCGGCCTGCGCCTTCGCCCCGACATCACGGGCACCGCCGACGGTCTGGCCAAGGCCCCCTACGTACGGGAGTCGCGGCGCATCAAGGCCGTGACCACCGTCACCGAGCAGGACGTGGCGATCGACGTCGTGGGCGCCTACGGGCGGACCAAGTACCGGGACTCGGTCGGCGTCGGCAACTACCGCATCGACCTGCACCCCTCCACCGGCGGCGACAACTACATCGACATCGGCTCCGTGCCGTTCGAGATACCGCTCGGCGCCCTCGTGCCCCGCCGGGTCCGCAATCTGCTGCCCGCGGGCAAGAACATCGGCACCACCCACATCACCAACGGCTGCTACCGCCTCCACCCCGTGGAGTGGAACATCGGCGAGGTCGCCGGTGCCCTGGCAGCCCACTGCGTGTCCGAAGGCGTGGAACCCCACCAGGTCCAGGCCGAGGACAAGCGGTTCGACGAATTCGCCCGGCTGCTCGACCGAGACGGAGTGCAGCGCCACTGGCCCGACGTACGCGGCTACTGAGAGCCCACGGCTCTCGGAAGTGCCGGGCGGGACAGCTCCACCTGTTCCCACCCGGCCCCCCCCCCCCCCCCCCACCCCCCCACGGGGGGGCCCAACCAAAAACACCCCCCCCCAACCCGGCCGCCACAGCGTGGGGGGGACA
>NZ_JBNNJZ010000997.1:0-1791 GCF_050270335.1 Streptomyces sp. NPDC059900 | reverse complement strand
GTCCAGCACAACCACCACGGCCGGGATCATGTGCTCGGGCAGTCGGGCGGCCGCGGACTCCCGGACGGCGGCGCCGTCCAGTTCCGCGTCCGCGGCACGGACGACGTACCCGACCAGCCGCTCACCGTTCGCCGCAACCAACGCCTGAGCCACCCCCGGATGCGCGGCGAGGGCCGACTCCACCTCGCCCGGCTCGATGCGGAAGCCGCGGATCTTCAGCTGCGCGTCCGCCCGTCCCAGGAAGAGCAGTTGGCCGTCGGCGGTCCACTGCGCCCGGTCGCCCGACCGGTACATCCGCCCGCCTTCGACATACGGGCAGGCCACGAACCGCTCCGCGGTCAGCCCCGGCCGCCCGGCATAGCCGCGGGCCAGGCCCGGGCCGGCCAGGTACAGCTCGCCCGTGACGCCGGCGGGCACCGGCAGCAGGAAGCCGTCGAGCACGAAGGCCCGGGTGTTCGCCATCGGGCGTCCGATCGGGACGGTGCCCGCTCCCGGTGTCAGCGGCACGCTCATGGTCGCGCAGACCGTCGTCTCCGTGGGACCGTAGGCGTTCACCAGTCGCCGCCCGGAGGACCAGCGGTCAGCCACCGCCGGCGGGCAGGCCTCGCCTGCCACCGTTACGGTCTGCACCGTGTCCGGCAGGGACTCCGCCACCGCGAGCAGGCTGGGCGGCAGCGTTACGTGCGTGGTCCTGGTCCGTTCCAGGGCATCGGCCACCGGCGTCTGCGGCGGCAGCTGTGCCGCGCCGGCCATCACCAGTGTCGCCCCGGACAGCAGCGCCATGCACAGCTCGGAGACAGCGGCGTCGAAGCTCAGCGAGGCGAACTGCAGCACTCGGGCGTCCGGGTGTACCGCGAACCGCTCGATCTGCGCCTGCGCCAGGTTCGCCAGCCCCACGTGCGAGACCACCACGCCCTTGGGAAGTCCGGTGGAGCCAGAGGTGTAGACGACATAGGCCGCGTGCTCCGGCCGCAGCGGCGCTCGTCGCTCCGCGTCCGCGATCGCGCCGGGCGCACGCGCCGCCACCGCGGCGGCCACGGCGGGCTCGTCCCACGCCAGGGCCCGGTCGGCGAACTCGTCCGGCAACACGCCGCGCACCGCGGTGGAGCACAGCACCAGCGCCGGATCGGCGTCCCGCAGCATGAATTCCAGCCGCTGCCGCGGATACGCCGGGTCCACCGGTACGAAGACGCCGCCCGCCATCGATACCGCAAGCAGCGCCACCACCGTCGGCGCCGTTCGCTCTGCCAGCAGCGCCACCCGGGTCTCCGGCCCGACGCCGGCGGCGATCAGCTGGCGGGCCAGCCGGCCGGCCGCGTCCTGCAGCTCGTGGTAGGTCATGGTCCGCTCGTCCGGGTGTGAGCGAGCCTGCTCGTCCGGGGGTGACAGGTACTGCTCGTCCGCTCGCGCCAGGTCCGGCTCATCCGGTATGGAGCTGAGCGCCGCCGCGTCCGGGGTCACCCGCACCTGCTGGGCGAACAGCTCGGGCAGCGGGGCGGCGGTCACCGGCGCAGCGGAGTCGGTGTCGTTCCACTCCCGCAGCGCTCCCGCCCACCCGGACGCGCCGAGGACGCCGATGCGGCCCACCGGCATGGTGGCGTCGGCTGCCAGCTGCTCCAGCACCCGCAGCAGGCAGGCCATGTTCTGCCCCGCCCAGTCGCGGGTGCAGAGGTCCGGCCGGTAGACCACCTCTCCTGCCAGCCGGTCGCCGGGCGCCATGATGAGGGCGAGGGAGTAGTGGCTCGCGTCCTGCGACTTGCCGTCCGGCCGCAGCGCGAGGCCACTCGCCGG
>NZ_JBNNJZ010000996.1:0-1801 GCF_050270335.1 Streptomyces sp. NPDC059900 | reverse complement strand
CCTCTCCGACTTCGCGACGTACGACCTCAGTTCGCTGCGCACCGGCATCATGGCGGGCTCGCCGTGCCCGGTCGAGGTGATGAAGCGCGTGGTCGCCGAGATGCACATGGAGGAGGTCTCCATTTGCTACGGAATGACGGAGACGTCCCCGGTCTCGACGCAGACGCGCCGCACGGACGACCTGGAGCGGCGGACCGGCACGGTGGGGCGGGTGCTTCCGCACATCGAGGTGAAGGTGGTCGACCCGGTCAGCGGCGTGACGCTGCCGCGGGGCGCCTCCGGCGAGCTGTGCACCCGGGGCTACAGCGTGATGCTGGGCTACTGGGACGAGCCCGCGCGTACGACGGAGGTGATCGACGCCGGGCGCTGGATGCACACCGGAGACCTGGCGGTCATGCGGGAGGACGGTTACGTCCAGATCGTCGGCCGCATCAAGGACATGATCATCCGGGGTGGCGAGAACATCTACCCGCGGGAGATCGAGGAGTTCCTCTACGGCCACCCGAAGATCGCGGACGTGCAGGTGGTGGGGGTTCCCGACGAGCGGTACGGGGAGGTTCCGCTGGCCTGTGTGATCCTGCGGGACGCGGCCGATCCGCTGGGCATCGAGGAGCTGCGGGGCTTCTGCGAAGGGCAGTTGGCGCACTACAAGATCCCGGCCGGGCTGCGGATCCTGGAGAGCTTCCCCATGACGGTGTCCGGGAAGGTGCGGAAGATCGAACTCAGGGAGCGGTACGGGGCGGAGTCCCGCCGGGGGTGAGGTCGCGGCGCATGGCCACGCGGGGCCAGCGGTCGAGGCCGAGGTCCGCCTCGTGGGCGCGGATCCTTCGCAGTCCCGGGGTGAGTTCGTCCTCGCCGAGCACGCGGAAGCCGATGCGGGCGTAGTACGGGGCGTTCCAGGGGACGTCCGCGAAGGTGGTGAGGGTCAGCGCTTGTATGCCCGCTGCGAGGGCGCGCTCCGCCGTGTGCTCGATCAGGGCCTGGCCGATGCGGTGACGCGCCGCTCGGGGGTGCACCGTTATCTGCTCGATGTGCTCGGCGGCGTCCACCGGTTCGCTGATGAGGTAGGCGACGGGGGCGCCGTCGTTGTCGGCCACCCAGGCCCGGCCTGCGGCACGGAAGCCTTCCAGGAGGTCGACGGCGGGGGGTTCGTCGTCGGCGACGGCCACCATGCCCAGGGGGCGGAATGCTTCGCCTGCGGCGCGCTCGATGTCCTGGAGGGCGGGGAGCTCGGCTTTTGTGGGCGGGCGGATGTGCATGGGTCGATTATGCGGGGGCGGGGGCCTCTGTTCGGGTTCAGCCGGGGGACGTCAGTTCGTCCGCCGCGCTGTTCACCGGCTGGGGGGTTCCCGTGAGATCGATGACGAACAAGGGGATGGACAAGGAGTCCGCACGGGCGCGGGCGGCTTCCTCGTAGCCCGCGAGGGAGAAGCAGACGCAGTTCACGGACTCGGCCATCGCGCTGAGCCACACGCACTCCACGTCACGGAGCGACGACGGCTGCACGGACGGCTCGATCAGGGCGATCAGGCCCCGCGCCGCGACCCGTACCCCGGAAGGCGCCCGCTTGACCCCGCCCCGGATGTCCCCGTACCCCAGCCACCGCAGGTACAGCGCCGCCACCGTCACCGCGTCCTGCGCCGTGCGGACCGGCACGGGCTGGAAGGCGGGCCGGGGCAGGGAGGCGTCGCGCCCCCGGGTCGGCCGGGCGGCCGGGGGTGCCGGGGGTGCCGGGGGCGCCGGAGGTGCCGCAGGGGGCGGCGGCGCCGCAGCGGGCGCCTGTACCGCCCGCACCGGGATG
>NZ_JBNNJZ010000995.1:0-1806 GCF_050270335.1 Streptomyces sp. NPDC059900 | reverse complement strand
CACCACAGCCGGGCAGTCCCGGCGCGGGTCAGGGTTTGCGGGCCAGCGCACCGAACTGCGGGAGCACGGGAGCGGAGTCGGGCTCGGCGCGCCATTGGGAGCACGACACCAGGCCGGGAGTGACGACCTCCAGGCCGTCGAAGAAGGAGCTGATCTCCGCGCGGGTGCGGGCGGTGATCGGCGGGGTGGCGTTCTCGTTCCAGAACCGCATGGCCTCGACGTTGCCCTCGCCGCCCAGGTCGGTGTCGGTGGTGGGGTGGGTCAGGACGAGATAGCTGCCGGATGCGACGGAGGCCATGATCCGGCGCACGATGTCGCGTGCCTCGCCGGTGTCGAGGACGAAGTTGAGGATGCCCAGCATCATGACCGCGACGGGTCGGTCGAGGTCGAGGGTTGCCGATGCGCCCTCGATGACACCGTCCGGGTCGCGGACATCGGTGTCGATGTAGTCGGTGGCGCCAAGCGTGCTCCCGGTCAGCAGGCTGCGCGCGTGGAGCAGCACGAGGGGGTCGTTGTCGACGTAGACGATCCGGGATTCGGGTGCGATCCGCTGGGCGATCTCGTGGGTGTTGTCGAGGGTCGGCAGGCCGGTTCCGATGTCCAGGAACTGCCGTATCGCACAGTCGTCGGTCAGGAAGCGGACGGTGCGGCCCAGGAACTGGCGGTCGGCGCGCGCCACGTCCCGGATCACCGGGAACATCGTGGCGACCTGGTCGCCCACTTGCTGGTCGACTTCGTAGTTGTCCTTCCCGCCGATCCAGTAGTTCCACACGCGCGCGTTGTGCGCGACTGCGGTGTTCAGCCTGCCCGGCACGGCTGTCGGGTGCTGGCTCTCACTCACGTCTTCCCCTTTTGCGGTGACGGATTTGCGGCGTCGGATTGCTGGTCATTGTGGTGTACGCGGATCACGGCGTCCGGGGATTGGGAGTTCCCGCGGGGGCGGTCGCCGTGGAGTACGGCAGCGCTCCGAACTCCGGGGCGGTCACCGGATTCCGGGGGGCTCCGTCTGTTGTGCGGACGGCAGGTTTCGCCAGAGGTCTTGACAACCTGATTGGTCTGGACCAGCTTTGCGCACAGTAGCGGTGGCCACCGGCTCTCACCTTCGTCCTTCGCTTCTCCCAGGAGGCATTCCGTGGACCGTGTACGTAAGGGCAGACCCGGCGTTCGCCGGAGGATCGGCGCGGCGCTCGCCGTCGGTGCGGCCGCCGCGCTCGCCGTCACCGCGCTCGCGGCGCCCGCGCAGTCGGCGGACACCAAGGCGGCCGAGGCCGCGGCAGCGGACGTCAACGTCGCCAAGAACGCCGGGTTCGAGTCGGACCTGAGCAACTGGACGTGTGCCGCCGGCAGCGGCACCGCGGTGACGTCCCCCGTGCACGGCGGCACGAAAGCGCTCAAGGCCACCCCCGAGGGCCAGAACAACGCCGAGTGCTCCCAGATCGTCAAGGTCAAGCCCAACTCGACGTACAAGCTCAGCAGTTGGGTGCAGGGCTCCTACGTCTACCTGGGCGCCCGCGGCACCGGCACCACCGATGTGTCGACCTGGACGCCGGGCAGCTCGTCCTGGCAGCAGCTCTCCACCAGCTTCACCACCGGCGCCAACACCACGTCGGTCACCGTCTACACGCACGGCTGGTACGGACAGAGCGCCTACTTCGCCGACGACATCAGCGTCCTGGGACCCGACGGAGGCGGCGGCACCGACCCGGTGGAGATACCCGCCGTACCCACGGGCCTCGCCGCGGGCACTGCGACATCCACGTCGATCGACCTGTCCTGGACCCCGGTCTCCACGGCCATCGGATACAC
>NZ_JBNNJZ010000994.1:0-1815 GCF_050270335.1 Streptomyces sp. NPDC059900 | reverse complement strand
GCCGTCGACGAGGTCCAGCTCGGCCCGACCGCGGATGAGCAGGATCATCGGCGGGTGCACCTCGGTGTCGATCGTCAGGGCGACCATCGGGTTCTGGCGCAGGGCCGGCAGTTTCGGGGCGTTCCGCGGTGTGCACATGACGATTTCCGTGCCGTTCCAGACGAAGGCGATCGGAATGGCCCGGGGTGTGCCGTCCTTGGCGACGTAGGCCAGGCGGGTCAGCCGCGCGGTGCACACCCGCTTGTCCTGCTCGTCGGTGATGACGATCTCGTACGTCGCCGTCGAGCGGCCCCGGTGCACGGGCGTCGCCACGCCGGTGACCAGGCCCGAACGCGCGGCGCGGTGGTGCGTGCAGTTCAGGTCGACGCCGACGGCGAGCTTCTTGCTCCCGCCGTGCAGCATCGAGCCGACCGAACCCAGGGTCTCGGCCAGGACGGCGGACGCGCCGCCGTGCAGCAGGCCGTAGGGCTGGGTGTTGCCCTCCACCGGCATCGTGCCGACGACACGGTCGGCGGAGGCCTCGACGATCTGGACGCCCATCCGGACGCCCAGATCGCCCGCGGAGAACAGGGCGGGCAGGTCGATGCCGAGCGCCGCGTACTCGTCGATGACCTCCTGCGGGAACTTCACGCTGTGCTGCTCGCCCATGGGCCGGCTCCGTTCGTCGTCCTCACCAGTCGCTGAGCGAACGCTCAGTCGGTCCCCGATTGTTCCAGGCGCACGACCACGGACTTGCTGGCGGGGGTGTTGCTGGTGTCGGCCGTCGCGTCCAGCGGGATCAGGACGTTCGTCTCCGGGTAGTACGCGGCCGCGCAGCCGCGGGCCGTCGGATAGTGCACGATCCGGAAGCCGGGCGCGCGCCGCTCGACGCCGTCCTTCCACTCGCTGACCAGGTCCGCGTACGACCCGTCGGCGAGGCCGAGGTCGCGGGCGTCGTCGGGGTTGACCAGGACGACCCGGCGGCCGTTCTTGATGCCCCGGTAGCGGTCGTCGAGGCCGTAGATCGTGGTGTTGTACTGGTCGTGCGAGCGCAGCGTCTGCAGCAGCAGCCGTCCCTCGGGCAGGGCGGGGAACTCGACCGGCGCCGCGGTGAAGTTCGCCTTGCCGGTGGCCGTGGGGAAGCGGCGCTCGTCGCGCGGGGCGTGCGGCAGGGCGAAGCCCGCGGGGTCGGCCACGCGCGCGTTGAAGTCCTCGAAGCCGGGGATCACGCGTGCGATGCGGTCGCGCACCGTGGCGTAGTCCTTCTCGAACTCCTCCCAGGGCGTGGCCGATCCGGCACCCAGGACGCGGCGGGCGAGACGGCACACGATGGCCGGCTCGGAGAGCAGATGCGGGCTCGCGGGCTCCAGCCGGCCGCGCGAGGCGTGCACCATGCCCATCGAGTCCTCGACGGTCACGAACTGCTCTGTGCTTTTCCCGTTCGGGCCGACCTGCAAGTCCCGCTCGGTGCGCCCCAGCGTCGGCAGGATCAGCGCACGCGCGCCCGTGACGGCGTGCGAGCGGTTCAGCTTCGTCGACACGTGGACGGTCAGGCGGGCCTTGCGCATGGCCGCCTCCGTCACCTCCGTGTCGGGCGAGGCCGCCACGAAATTGCCGCCCATCGCGAAGAACACCTTCGCCTTGCCGTCGCGCAGCGCCTCGATCGCGCGCACGACGTCCAGGCCGTGCTCGCGCGGCGGCGCGAAGCCGAACTCCTTCTCCAGGGCGTCCAGGAAGGCGGGCGCGGGCCGCTCGAAGATGCCCATCGTGCGGTCGCCCTGCACGTTCGAGTGTCCGCGCACCGGGCACACGCCCGCGCCCGGACGGCCGATGTCC
>NZ_JBNNJZ010000993.1:0-1816 GCF_050270335.1 Streptomyces sp. NPDC059900 | reverse complement strand
TCCACGGCCACTACACGACGGCACCGGACCCGCTGGGGCAGTGGCGCCAGGCCCAGATCGCCGCACTCAGCGACCCGGCACGGGCGCCCGACCCCGCAGGGCCGGCCATCAGCGACGACCAGATCCGTGAGTCCATCGAGACCAACCAACTGCGCCTCATGGACGAGCGAGGCATCGACGTCACCGTCTTCTCCCCCCGCGCCTCGTTCATGGCCCACCACATCGGCGACTTCGCCACATCCGCCGCGTGGGCCCGCATCTGCAACGACCTGTGCCACCGCGTCGCCGAGCTGTACCCCGGGCGATTCGCCCCCGGCGCGATGCTGCCGCAGTCACCGGGAACCGACCCGGCCACCGTCATCCCCGAACTCGAACGCGCCGTCCTCGAACTGGGCGCCGTCACCGTCAACATCAACCCGGACCCCTCCGGCGGCCACTGGACGGCACCACCGCTGACCGACCGGTCCTGGTACCCGGTGTGGGAGAAGCTCACCGAGCTGGACGTGCCGGCCATGGTGCACGTCTCCACCAGCTGCAATCCGGCCTTCCACACCACCGGGGCGCACTACCTCAACGCCGACACCACCGCGTTCATGCAGCTGCTGTCGGGAGACCTGTTCGCCGATTTCCCCGAGCTGCGCCTGATCGTCCCGCACGGCGGCGGCGCCGTGCCCTACCACTGGGGCCGCTTCCGGGGCCTGGCGCAGGCGCTGGGCAAGCCCGAGGCGGTGGAGTCACTGCTGCAAAACGTCTTCTTCGACACCTGCGTCTACCACCAGCCCGGCATCAACCTGCTCCTCGAAGTGGTCCCGCACACCAACATCCTCTTCGCCTCCGAGATGATCGGAGCCGTCCGCGGCATCGACCCGCACACCGGCCACCACTTCGACGACACCCGCCGCTACGTCGAGAACGCGGGCCTTTCCGGCGAACAACTGACCGTGATCGAGGAACGGAACGCCCGGCGTGTCTACCCCCGGCTGGATGCCCGCCTGACCGCCCTGGGCCGTTGAGCCACCCCGGGCTCCCGCCGCGCACCGGCGGACGCGGTCCTCGATCCGATCACCCATGACAGACAGCGCAAGGAGCCACCCCATGCACGAACTCGGAGTCGTCCACCGCACCACACAACGCGCCGACCGCACCGCGGTCGAGGCCCTGTCCCGCTTCGGGGTCGCCACGGTGCATGAGGCCATGGGCCGGCTCGGTCTGATGCGTCCCTACATCCGGCCCGTCTACGAGGGCGCGAAGCTCTGCGGCACCGCCGTCACCGTGCTGCTGCAGCCCGGCGACAACTGGATGCTGCATGTGGCCGCCGAGCAGGTCCGGGAGGGCGACGTCGTCGTCGCGGGATGCACCACCGAGAGCCAGGACGGCTTCTTCGGCGAGCTGCTGGCCACCTCGCTGCGCGCCCGCGGTGCCAAGGGCCTGGTCATCGACGGCGGGTGCCGCGACGTCGACGAGCTGCGGCAGATGGACTTCCCCGTCTTCTCCCGCGCGATCAACGCAAAAGGCACCGTCAAGGCCACCCTCGGTTCGGTCAACGTGCCGGTCGTCGTCGCCAACGCACTGGTCCACCCGGGTGACGTGATCGTCGCTGACGCCGACGGCGTCGTCGTTGTCCCCGCCGCCCGGGCCGCAGCGGTGGCCCGAGCTGCCCTGCAGCGCGAGGCCGCCGAGGAGGGCAAGCGGCAACGGTTCAAGGCGGGCGAGCTGGGCCTGGACATGTATGACATGCGCGGACGCCTGGCCGAACACGGCCTGACCTACGTCGACTGAACAGCACGAGGAGTACTCCCGATGACTGACCCCGACC
>NZ_JBNNJZ010000992.1:1238-1817 GCF_050270335.1 Streptomyces sp. NPDC059900 | reverse complement strand
CGCCGAAGCCGGACCGTGAGATGTGCGGGCCAGAGCGGGCCATCGGCCCTGCTCGGCAACGACGGCTCCGGCACGTCTGGAGCCGCACCCGCGGGGTACTCGACGACGTGTCGTTTACAGCAAGCACCCTTGAGACCCCCGGAACTGCGAGGCCTGATGACCGCCAAGCCGCCGACCGAGCAAGCGTCGAGCATCCCGACGTCGGGCGAGCGAGCGCCAAGCCGGCAGGCCGAGGGCCACAAGTCCTCGAAGGACCAGAAGACGAAGATCACTGTGTGGGTGGCGCTCGCCGCGAACCTGGTCATCGCCCTGGCCAAGGTCGCGGGCGGACTGTTCGCGGGCTCACCCGCGCTTCTCTCCGAGGCGGCACACTCGATCGCCGACAGCATGAACGAGGTGTTCCTGCTGGCCGCGCTGCGCCGCAGCCGTAAACCGGCCGACCCGCAACACCCCTTCGGCTACGGCAAGGAACGCTTCTTCTGGGCGCTGCTCGCCGCCGTCGGCATCTTCGTCACCGGCGGCTGCTTCTCGATCTTCCAGGGCGTCGAGGCGCTGCGCTCCGAGAGCTCCGAGACCACG
>NZ_JBNNJZ010000992.1:0-1228 GCF_050270335.1 Streptomyces sp. NPDC059900 | reverse complement strand
GCGTGCTGGCAATCGCCTTCCTCGCCGAAGGAGGTTCCCTGGTCCGCGCGCTGTGGCAGGTGCGGCGGCAGGAGGGCGGCGTCGGCTCGGACCCGGCGTTGCGCACCGTCATCGCCGAGGACGGGACGGCCGTGCTCGGCGTGACCCTCGCGATGATCGGCATGGGTCTGCACATGGCGACCGGCGAGGTCCTCTACGAGGCAGCAGCCTCGATGGCGATCGGCCTGCTGCTCATCGCGGTGGCCTACCGTCTGGGCCGGGAGGCCAGGGACCAGCTCATCGGCGAGGCCCTCGACCCCGAACTGCGCGAGGAAATCGCCCACTTCCTCGCCGAGCAGCCCGAGATCGACCGGGTCGCGAGCCTGCTGACCATGCGGCTGGGCATGGACTCGACGCTGGTCGCCGCCCGCATCGACCTCGCGCCGGGGCGGGACAGCGAAGTGGTGGAACTGGTCATGGAGCGCATCAAGGCCGGCGTGGCCGAACGCTGGCCGCAGGCCGACCAGGTGTTCCTCGACGTCACCGAGGCGCCACCGCTGCCGGGCGCCGAGGTCGCACCCGACCTCACGGCCCGGTAGAAGACATCGTGCGCCGCCGCGGCGAAGCTCTCCCCGGTGCCGCCGGCCGCAGGGCCCGGGGACAGGATCTCCGCGGCGTGCAGCGGTGATCCGAGCGGGCCATCTGCCGTTCAGCCGGTGGCGGCCAGGGCCCGGGCGAGGTTGTCCAGGACGTGGGGCCAGCCGTTGCCCATGCCGGCCAGTGCCTGTCGTCCCATCGGGGAGTCGAGGTCGAAGCCGGCGTGGGTCAGGACGAGGCGGGTGCCGCCGTCCTGCGGGTGCAGCGTCCAGGTGATGGTCGTGTCCAGGGTGCCTTCGGCGAACCGGTAGGCCAGCAGGCGTTCGTCGTCCACCTCGGTCACCTCGCAGGACTGGTGGCCGAAGTTGTTGCCCATGTCGAAGGTGAAGCGATGCCCGACGACGGGCTTGATGTCGCCGGCGGCCCACCAGCGGGCATGCAGCTCGGGTTCGGTCAGGGCCCTCCACACCGCCGCCGGGGGGTGGGGCAGGAACTTCTCGCAGGTGATGGTGTCGTTGTCGATCGTCATGTGCTGTTTTCCTCGTCCAGGAGATCGGACAGTGCCTCAAGGCGCTGGTTCCAGTAGTGCTCGAACGGGTGCAGCCACGCGCTGACCTCGGCCAGCGGGGCCGCTTCGAGGTGGTAGTAGCGG
>NZ_JBNNJZ010000991.1:0-1820 GCF_050270335.1 Streptomyces sp. NPDC059900 | reverse complement strand
CAGCAAGCACTGTCACCACTCGCAGAAGCCCCGCCTCATCGAGGCGGGGCTTCGTCGTTTTCCGGAGGAAACCCGATGAAGAACCAGACCACGCCACCGCCCGCAGCGCCCTTCTTCGAACTGCGCATCGGCGGCTTGCAGATGACGATCCAGCAGGTCCCCTACCGCCTGCTCACCCTGGCCGCGTCCATCCTCGGCCCGCTCGCGGGCGCGACATGGCTCGCCCGGTGATACGGCTGCGCTCCCGGCTGAGAGCGCGCGAGTAGCTCCGCCGCCGCAGGCTGGGCCCCGGCAGCTGCGAGGCCGGGGCCCAGCCGTCAGTGGCCCGGTTCGTCCCCCGCCCACACCCCGGGGGTACGGCCGGACCACGGGCTTGCCTCTTCGAGTTGCCCGGCCAGGCGGAAGAGGAGGCCCTCGTGCCCGTAAGCGGCGGCGAACTGCATGCCGATCGGGAGCCCCGTCGCGGCGTCGTCCGTGACGGGCACGGACATGGCAGGCGTGCCGGCGACATTGAACGCCAGGGTGAACGGCGAGAGATCGTTGATGCGCTCGATCCAGCCCAGGCCGTCCAGAGCCTCCGCGCCCTCGGTGTGGGCGCCCAGAGGCAGCGGGAGCTCCGGCAAGGTCGGGGTGAGCAGCATGTCGTAGCGGTCGAAGTGCCCTGCCAGGCTTCGGGCCACGTGGTTGCGGTGCGCGAGAGCGGCGGCGAACTGGGCGCCGCTGACCTGCTGCCCGTAGCGGTACCCGGCCAGCGTCACCGGTTCCAGAGTGGAGGAGTCGACGGGACGGCCGAAGGCGGCGGCCAGTTCGTCGACCGTGGCCGTGAGATTTGCGGTCATCAGGCGGGCGTTGGCCAGGACGAAGTCCTGCCAGTCGGTCCCGAGGCCGGCCTCGGCCTCCTCCACCCGGTGGCCGAGCGATTCCAGCAGGCGCACGGTACGGGCGAGAGCGGCGGCCACCGGAGCGGTGGTACGGCGCCCGCCCCACCCTTGGGCGAGCACACCGATCCGCAGCGTGCCCGGGGGACGGGTGACCTCCTGCGCGTAGGGCCTGGACGGCTGTTGGGCGGAGTAGGGGTCGCCCGGCTCCGGTCCGCGCATCAGGTCGAGCAGTGCCGCACTGTCGCGCACGGTGCGGGTGACGCTGCCCTGCACGGCCAGGCCGCTGAAGACCTCGTCGGCGCCGGGGCCCATGGAGACCCTGCCACGGCTCGGCTTCAGGCCGAAGAGACCGTTGCAGGCGGCGGGGATGCGCAGCGACCCCGCGGCGTCGGTGGCGTGGGCGATGGGGACCACCCCGGCTGCGACCGCAGCGGCGGCGCCCCCGCTGGAGCCGCCCGCGCTCCGCTCCAGGTCCCACGGATTGCGGGTCGCGCCGTACAGCGCTGATTCCGTGGTGATGCCGTAGGCCAACTCCGGTGTCGCCGTACGCCCGAAGGTCGCCAGGCCCGCGCGACGGAAGCGCCGCATCAGGAACGAGTCGGCGCCCGCGACGTTGCCGGCCGCGAGACGGCTGCCCAGCTCCATGCGCCGCCCGGCCATGGCGACTCCGATGTCCTTGATCAGGAAAGGGACCCCGGCCAGCGGTGAGCTGCCCGGTTCCGGCCTGTCGTCGGTCGGCCATGTCTCCACGACGGCGTTGATCTGCGGATTGACCTTCCGCACGGCCTCGCGTGCGGATGCTTCCAGTTCGGCGGGGGTCACCTCACCGGCGGCCACGAGCTCCGCGAGCCCGACCGCGTCGAAGCTCACATATTCGGCAGTCTTCACTGTTACTCCACTCCCGGCACAAAAATGGTACCGCCTGGTACTCCATGATAC
>NZ_JBNNJZ010000990.1:0-1824 GCF_050270335.1 Streptomyces sp. NPDC059900 | reverse complement strand
CAGCCGTTACATCGAGCGCCTTTCGAGGTGAGGCGGCCCACAGGACTTACGTCCTCTACGAGGGAGGGCCGTAGATCGTTTCATTTGACGTGCACTCGTCAATATCGGCCCTGACCTGGGGATTGAGAGCCACGTCACACGAAGGACTTTTCGCCTGCATGCGACATCCACTAGTAAAAGGGGGCATTGCGGAGGCGTGACAGCCCTGTTTCTCTGGATCGAGTCGCACAGCGCCACAGGCCCAACCACCGGCGCAGACGCAGCCCCCGAGCCACACCCCCGTGGCCCACGGCATGCCCGCGACACCATGTCCCCCACGGAAGGTCACGCTTTGTCCGCCACGCTCATCCGCCGCATCGCCACCCCGAAGAAGGCCCTCGCCGGCGCCGCCGTGGCCGTCGCCACGACCGGCATGGTGTTCAGCGCGGGCGCGGCCCAGGCCGCCGCCCCGTCCGAGGCGAAGGCCGCGGCTCCTGCCGCCGCCCACGCCGCGGCGCCTTCCTCGGCGAAGGCGATCGCGAAGAAGATGATCCCGGACCCCGCGCAGTACAAGGCGTTCAGCAAGATCGTGGAGCACGAGAGCGGCTGGAACGCCACGGCCACGAACTCCTCCTCCGGCGCCTACGGCCTGGTCCAGGCGCTGCCCGCCTCGAAGATGGCTTCGGCGGGCTCGGACTGGAAGACCAACCCCGAGACCCAGATCAAGTGGGGCCTCGACTACATGAACGACCGCTACGGCAGCCCGGTCGGCGCCTGGAACCACTGGCAGGCCAACGGCTCGTACTGAGCCGCCGGGACTTCCTGAATCACCCGAGAGCGGCCACCCCCGGACAGGGGGTGGCCGCTCTCGTCGTACGTGAGAAAGCCCGCGGCCTACAGCCGCTGGATGATCGTCCCCGTGGCCACCGCCCCGCCCGCGCACATCGTGATCAGCGCGAACTCCTTGTCGCGGCGCTCCAGTTCGTGCAGGGCGGTGGTGATGAGGCGGGCCCCTGTCGCGCCGACCGGGTGGCCGATGGCGATGGCGCCGCCGTTCACGTTCACCTTCTCCAGGTCCTGCTCGAAGACCTGCGCCCAGCTCAGGACCACCGAGGCGAAGGCTTCGTTGATCTCCACGAGGTCGATGTCCTTCAGGGACATCCCCGCCTTGCCCAGGACCGCCCGCGTCGCGTCGATCGGCCCGTCCAGGTGGAAGTGCGGATCGGCCCCCACGAGCGCCTGCGCCACGATCCGCGCGCGCGGCTTCAGCTTCAGCGCCCGCGCCATCCGCTTCGACGCCCACATGATCGCCGCCGCGCCGTCGGAGATCTGCGAGGAGTTGCCCGCGGTGTGCACGGCGGTCGGCATCACCGGCTTGAGGCGCTCAAGGCCCTCCATCGTGGTGTCCCGCAGCCCTTCGTCCCGGTCGACGAGCCGCCACATGCCCTGTCCTGCGGCCTGCTCCTCCTCGGTCGTGGGGACCTGGACGGCGAAGGTCTCGCGTTTGAAGCGCTCCTCGGCCCAGGCGGCGCCGGCCCGCTCCTGCGAGATGAGGCCGAGCGAGTCGACGTTCTCCCTGGTGAGGCCCCGGTTGCGGGCGATGCGTTCGGCCGCCTCGAACTGGTTGGGCAGGTCGACGTTCCACTCCTCGGGGAACGGCTTGCCGGGGCCGTGCTTGGAACCCGACCCCAGCGGCACCCGTGACATCGCCTCGACGCCGCAGCTGATGCCCACGTCGATGACACCGGCGGCGACCATGTTCGCGACCATGTGGCTCGCCTGCTGGGAGGAGCCGCACTGACAGTCCACGGTGGTGGCCGCGGTCTCGTACGGAAGGCCCATCGT
>NZ_JBNNJZ010000989.1:0-1825 GCF_050270335.1 Streptomyces sp. NPDC059900 | reverse complement strand
ACCCAGGGGCGGGTGGGGATAGCCCCACTCCCCGGCCGACCAGAACGGTAGCGGGCTCCGTTCGGTGCACAGTGGGAGCACCGAACTGAAGGCGAAGGAAGCATCATGAGACAGCTGGGTTCGTGGCTGGCGCGCGCTGGCGTGGGGTTCGTACGGGCGTGCGTCGTGGCGGTCATCAGCATGCTGGTCCCGGCCTCTTGGGCAGCCGCCGTGGCGCTGGGGATCTGGTGGGGGGCGGGAAACCCGTGGTCGTGGGTTGCGCCGGTCGTGTTGGCGTGCGGGTGCACGCTCGCCCTGTCCCGCTCGGTCTGCCGGATGGTCCGCTTCCTCGTCGCGAGGTGGACGGCCACCGTCATCCCCGCCGGATACCGGCAGGCCGGGCCGGTGACGCGGATGTCCACCGGATACTGGTGGAACGGTTTCAGCTACGAGCGCACCCGCCGCGATGCCCTCTTGGATCAGAAGTGGCGGGTCCGGTGGAGCGACCCCGCCAACTGGCGCGACCTGCGGTTCACGGCGATCGCGCCGCTCACCGCGGGCGTGGTCGCGTCCCTCCCGCCGGCCGGGGTGGCCGTAGCGGTGCTCGGGCTCGGCCAGCCGGGACCCGCCGCGCGTGTCGTCGGGGCGCTCGGTCTGGTCGTGGCCGTCGCTAGCGCTTCGTATGCCTGGCGGTGCGTCGAGCCAGTGGCCGTTCGCTTCCTGCGCCCGTCACCCGCTATGGCGTTGGCGGACCGGGTGGACGAGCTGACTGCCCAGCGCGCGGATGCGACGGTTGCCCAGGCCGCCGAGATCCGCCGGATTGAGCGGGACTTGCACGACGGGGCGCAGGCCCGCCTGGTCGGGCTCGGGCTCTCTTTGGCGACTGCGGAGAAATTGATGGAAACCGACCCTGACCAGGCCAGGATGCTGATGCGGGAAGCACGGGCTGGTGCCACGGCGTCACTGACCGAGCTCCGCGAACTGGTTCAGGGAATCAACCCGCCCGTGCTGAACGACCGCGGGCTCGTCGATGCCGTTCGCGCTCTTGCCCTGGACAGCCCGCTCGAAGCGGCTGTCAGCGCCCCTCTTCAGCTCCGCCTGGACCCGCCGATCGAGTCTGCCCTGTACTTCGCCATCGCCGAATTGCTGACCAATGCGGTCAAGCACGCCCGTGCGACCCTGGCCCGGATCTCCATCAGCCAGGACGACACCGGCATCGTCATCGATGTCGAAGACGACGGCCGCGGCGGGGCCACCCTGCGATCCGACGGCGGACTTGCGGGGCTGCGTCGCCGGCTCGCGGTCTTCGACGGCACCCTGGAGATCATCAGCCCGGCAGGCGGCCCGACCAGGGTGAGGATGATGGTGCCATGCGAATCGTAGTAGCCGAAGACCTCTACCTCCTGCGCGACGGAATGGTCCGCCTCATCGAGGCGTGCGGGCACCAGGTGGTGGCGACAGCAGCCACCGGACCCGAGACGCTTGAGGCACTGCTGACGTGGCGGCCGGACGTTGCCGTCATCGACGTCCGCATGCCGCCGGCCCAGTCGGATGAGGGCCTGCGCGCTGCTCTTGCCGCCCGCAGCGAACTGCCCGGACTGCCGGTTCTCATCCTTTCCCAGTACGTCGAGCAGTTGTACGCCCGCGAGCTGCTGGCCGACGGCGCCGGTGGCATCGGCTACTTCCTCAAGGAGAGCGTCTTCGACGCCGATCAGTTCATCGACGCCCTGGAACGCGTCGCCGCTGGCGGGACCGCCATGGACCCGGCCGTCATCGCCAAACTACTGTCCAGCGGATCCTCGCATCGACGGCTCGAACGGCTCACCGAACGCGAACACTCCGTGCT
>NZ_JBNNJZ010000988.1:0-1828 GCF_050270335.1 Streptomyces sp. NPDC059900 | reverse complement strand
CACATGGACGGCGACCCCGCTGCCGGCGGCCACACCCCCTCCGACTTCCCCCTGCTCGAGCTCGCCCAGGACGAAGTCGAGGAGTTCGAAGCGCTGGCGGCAGAACGCGAAGGAGACAACCCGCTGTGAAGACGCCCACTTCGCCTACCGCGACCACTTCGCCGGCCTCCGCCGGCGCCAAGGGAAACGCCCTCGCCGAAGTCTGGCCGCTCTCTCCGCTGCAGGAAGGGCTGCTCTTTCACGCCTCCTTCGACGGCGAAGGCCCGGACGTCTATGCCCTGCAGACGGTGATCTCGATAACCGGGCCGCTGGACCCGGCCCGCTTCCGGGCCTCCTGGCAGGCGCTGCTGGACCGGCACGCGGCACTGCGGGCGAGCTTCCACGAGCGCAAGTCGGGAGCACCGGTCCAGCTCATCGCCCGTACGGTGCGACTGCCCTGGCGGGAGATCGACCTGTCCGGCCTGGCGGAGCCCGGGCAGGCGGCCAGAGCAGCTGAACTCGCCGCACAGGAGCACGCGAAGCGGCTGGACCTGGCAGCCGCGCCGCTACTGCGGCTGCTGCTGATCCGGCTCGCCGACCAACGGCACCAGCTGGTGCTGACGACCCACCACATCCTGATGGACGGCTGGTCGATGCCGGTGCTGCTCGACGAGCTGGCCACGGTGTACGCGGCCCGCGGCGACAGCCGCACGCTGCCCCCGGTGGCCGGCTACCGGGACTACCTGGCCTGGCTGAACCGCCAGGACAAGGCAGCGGCACGAGCCGCTTGGCAGGCCGAGCTGGCCGACGCCGAAGAACCGACGCTGGTAGCGGCCGCCGACCCGAAGCGGACCGCGGTCCTGCCGCAGGAGTGCCGTCGCGACCTCTCCGAGCCCGCCACCCGGGCCCTTACGGAGCTGGCCCGTACCCATGGCCTGACTGTGAACACGGTGGTGCAGGGCGCCTGGGCACTGGTGCTCGCGCGGCTGGCACGCCGCCGCGACGTGGTCTTCGGCGCCACCGTGGCGGGCCGCCCGGCAGAGCTGCCCGGGGCGGAGTCGATGGTCGGACTGCTCATCAACACCCTGCCGGTACGAGTCCGCCTACGGCCTGAACTGCCGGTGCTTGAACTGCTCACCGGACTGCAGCAGCGCCAGTCGGAGCTGATGGCACACCAGCACCTCGGCCTGGCGGAAATCCAGCGCGCGGCCGGACCGGGCGCGGGATTCGACACGCTGGTCGTGTACGAGAGCTTTCCCAGGGCCCCGGAACCGCGGAAGGGCCGCACCGAGACCTACACCATCTCCGGCGGCGAGACCCGACAGGCCACGAACTATCCCCTCACCGTGGGGGTGACCCCGCACGACCAGCTCCGGATCGAGCTGGCTTACCGGCCCGACCTGTTCGACCGGCGGGAGGCCGAGCGGATCGTGAGCCGGTTGGTGCGAGTCCTTGAGCAGGTGGCGGCCGATCCGCAGGTGCGGCTGAGTGAGATCGACGTACTCAGTGCGGGCGAGCGGGCGCTGGTGGTGGGGGAGTGGAATGCCACGGCGCGGCCGGTCGGGGCGAAGACAATGCCGGAACGCTTCCGGGAATGGGCGGTCCGGGCCCCGGACATGGCCGCCGCGCGCTGTGGATCCGAAGAGTTGTCATACGCGGAGCTCGAGGCCAGGTCGAATCGGCTGGCTCGGTATCTGCGGCGCCAGGGCGTGCGCGGGGAGTCGCGGGTGGGTCTGCGGCTGCCGCGCGGTGTCGACATGGTGGTGTCGATGCTGGCGGTGTGGAAGGCCGGGGGTGCGTACGTGCCGCTGGATCCGGAGTATCCCGCTGAGCGCCTGGAGTTGATGAC
>NZ_JBNNJZ010000987.1:0-1828 GCF_050270335.1 Streptomyces sp. NPDC059900 | reverse complement strand
CTTGTGAATACCCTGTGGAGGCCGTGTCGGTGGGCCCGCTTATGCTGCACCCGACGATCAGGCGGGACCAGGGGAGGGCGCGGCATGCTCGGCAAGCTGTTCGGCAGGGGCGAGGAGAGACCGGAGGCAGATCCGTACGCCCTGCCCGTCTCGCGCAGGCAGAAGAACGGGATGTACACGTTGCGGGCGCTGGGGGACGTGCGGGTGCTCGCGCTGGTGGAGGCGGCCGGTGCCGGTGACTGGGAGGCGGTCAAAGCGGCGCTGGCCCCCTTCGATCTCGGCCGCGACCACGATGTCCTGGGTGAGCTGGCCGACTTGGACGGCGTGCAGGAGTGGATCGGCCGGGCCGTCGAGGAGGACAAAGAACACCGGGCGACTGCCCTGCTGATTTCCGGCGCACGGCACATCAGCTGGGGTTGGGAGGCGCGTACCGCCGATCGTGCCGTGAACGTCTCGCAGGAGCAGTGGCGGGTGTTCCACGAGCGGCTCCGCATCGCCGAGGAGCAGCTGTTCGAGGCCGCGGAAGCGCAGCCGGACTGGGTCACGCCCTGGCGCCGCCTGCTCACCTCCGGCCGCGGCATGTCGCTGGGCCACGCCATCAACGAGACCCGCCTGCAGGCCGCCCTGCGCCGCGCCCCGCTGGACCTGGAGACGCACCTGGAATGGCTGTCGCAGATGCAGCCCCGATGGGGCGGCGAGCCGGGCCAGGCCCTGGCGTTCGCCCGCGACGCCTTCGCCCGCGCCCCGCAGGGACACCGCCTGGGCTGCGTGATCGCCATGGCGCACATCGAGGACTGGGTCGAGTCGGACGAGGGGGACTGCCTCGAAACCCCGCAGATCCGGGACGAGTTGCGGGAGGCGGCCGATCGCAGCATCCTGCACCCCGCCTACGTACGGCGCCCGGGCTGGCAGCACGACTTCAACATGTTCGCCATGGCCCTGTCGCTGGCCGAAGAGCGCCACACGATCCGGCGCGTCTTCAAGTCGCTGGACGGCGCCTACACCAGCTGGCCGTGGAGCTTCCTCGCCGGGCCCGAGAAGCGGTTCGCCCGCCACCACCGCAACGCCTGAGCGCACGCCCTTCCGCTCTGCCGGCCACCATCTGCTCGCCGCAGCGCACGCCGCTCCGCTCTGCCCGCCACCACCGCCGCGCCCGGCAGGTCGCTCGCGCTGTGCCCGCCACCTGCCGCCCTCCCCACTCCGGACTGCCGATGACTCTGCCCCACACCGCCGCGACCCCGGCCGGCGCCGATCACACCTTCCAGGTGGATCTGCGCGGCCTCGTCGACCTCCTCTCCCACCACCTCTACTCCAGCCCCCGTGTCTACCTGCGCGAACTCCTGCAGAACGCGGCGGACGCGCTGACCGCCCGGCACAGCCTCCAACCGGACGCCCCCGCCGGGGCCTTCGGCATCCGCCTGTACGCCGACGGTGCGCTGGTGCGCGTCGAGGACGACGGCGTGGGACTGACCGAGGCCGACGTCCACGCCTTCCTCGCCACGATCGGCCGCAGCAGCAAGCGCGCCGAGCAGATCGCCGAACAACGCGGCGACTTCATCGGCCAGTTCGGCATCGGCCTGCTCTCCTGTTTCCTGGTCGCCGACGAGATCCACGTCATCAGCCTATCCGCCCGCACCCCCGACGCCGCCGTCGTGGAGTGGCGGGGCCGCGGCGACGGCAGCTACACCATCCGCAACCTGCCCGCCTCCGCCCGCCCCCGGGCCGGCACCACCGTCACGCTGACGCCCCGCGCCGACGCCGGCGAATGGACCGGGCCGGCCCGGGTCCACGCGCTGGCCCGGCACTTCGGCTCCCTGCTGCGCCACCC
>NZ_JBNNJZ010000986.1:0-1830 GCF_050270335.1 Streptomyces sp. NPDC059900 | reverse complement strand
GTCCATCGTTGTGTGCCTGGGATCGACCAGATACAGGGCACGGCCGTGCTTGCGGGCCTGCTCGACCAGGGCTTTCTTGGTGGCGCCGATCGCGGCGTCGGCCGCCTTGCGGGCCATCGTCGACTTGGCGAGGAAGCGTGGCCTGAAGTCCTCCACGGCCAGCGCGTCATGGTCACGGACCACGGACTTGGCCCACTTGCGGGCGGTGTCCTGCCGCCGGGCGGCGATTTTGCGGTGGAGTTTGGCGGTCTGCTGTTTCGCCCTCTGGTAGCCCTTCGAGGCGGGCTTTCCCTTTGCGGGCTTCCTGCGGGCCATCATCCGCTGGTATTTCGCCAGCTTCTGCGCGGCCGTGCGGCCGTACTGGGGGTGCGGCAGATCGTGCGCGTCGCTGGTGGTGGTGGCGATCTCCTTCACACCCCAGTCGATACCGATCACGCGTCCGGTGGCGGGCAGCGTCTGGGTCGGGGTGACGACGACGAACGAGCCATACCAGTGCCCCACCGCATCCCGGTACACCCGCACCGAGGACGGAGCCCCGGGCAGCTCGCGCGACCACACCGGCCGCACCACAATCCCCCCCGGCCAGGTGCAGACGTCCGTCCTTGAGACGGAACCCGCGCCGGGTGTATTCGAGGGTCGGCCGCGCATCCCGCTTCTTCTTGAAGCGGGGCAGCCCGGCCCGGCGTACCATCGGCAGTCCGGACTTGATGTCCGTAAGCGCCTTGGCCCGGGATCTGCCGAAGTCCCGGATCAGCTGCTGCTGGGGAACACAGGCGCCCTGCCGCAGCCACGGCGTGCTCGCCCGGGCCCCGGTCAGCATCGCTGCCAGCTGCACCGGCCCGCACGTGCTCTTCTCCCCGGTCGCCCGGTTGTGCGCGTACACGGCCCCGGACTTGGCCACGCACTCGTTCCAGATCCACCGGCAGCGCGCCCACTCCGCCTCCAGCCCGGTACGGGCCGTCGACGACACCCGCAGACGGTAGGTGTAGCGCACGGGCGCGAACTCCCGGGCCGTCGCGGATGCCGTCATCCCAGCAACCTACCGCCCCGCACTGACAACGCCGGATCCGCCCGGCAGGCGAACCGGCCTACCCCCGCCCCGCTCACGCGGGAGCTTCGATTCCTCCTCCGCCTGAAGGCGGGGGTATCCACGAAGGAAGACACGATGACCGAGTTGCCGGCACAGCCCGTCGTGTACGAGGTCAACACCCGCGTCTGGCTGCGGGAGACAGCGCGGCGCACCGCAGGCCCGGCGGGGCTTGCGGACGTGCCCAAGGACGTGTGGGACGAGATCACGCCCTCCGGGGTCGACGCCGTCTGGCTGATGGGCGTCTGGGAGCGCAGCCCGCGGGGGCGCGCCATCGCCCTGGAGAACCCGGCCCTGCGCGGCGCCTTCGCCGGAGCCGTCCCGGACATCGGCGAGCAGGACATCGCCGGATCGCCGTACTGCATCCGCCGCTACGAGGTCGACGAGGCACTCGGCGGCGCGGCGGGCCTGGCGGCCGCGCGGGCCGAACTCGACCGCAGGGGAGTGGGGCTGCTCCTCGACTACGTGCCCAACCACGTGGCTCCGGACAGCCCTTGGGTCGGCGAGCACCCCGAGTACTTCGTGCAGGGCGATCAGGAGGACGCCCGGCGCGACCCGGACGGGTTCCTCGACACCGGGCACGCCGTGCTCGCGCGGGGCCGCGACCCGTTCTTCCCGCCCTGGCCCGACGTGGTCCAGCTGAACGCCTTCGCCCCGGCCCTGCGGCGGGCGACCGAAGAGGTGCTCAAGAGCATCGGCGGGGTCTGCGACGGGGTGCGCTGCGACATGGCGATGCTGATGAT
>NZ_JBNNJZ010000985.1:0-1830 GCF_050270335.1 Streptomyces sp. NPDC059900 | reverse complement strand
GCCCGTACCGCCGCGGTCTTCCACTGTGGGGTGCATGAGGTGCTCCTTGCGGCGCTGGCCGGTGCGGTGGCGCAGTGGCGGCCGGAGTACGGCACCGGAGTTCTCGTCGACATCGAGGGGCACGGCCGGGAGCAGCTGAACGGCACCGTGGATTTGTCGCGGACCGTGGGCTGGTTCACCGGCGTCCATCCGGTCCGGGTCGCCGCGGGCGATGCGGACCTCGCCGAGGCGCGGGCGGGGGGTCCGGCGGCGGGCGCTCTGCTGAAGACGGTCAAGGAACAGGCCCGGGCCAAGGTCGGCGACGGCCTCGGCTACCAGCTCCTGCGCCACCTCAACCCCGAGACCGCACCCGTACTCGCCGCGCTGCCCGTACCGCAGATCGGCTTCAACTACCTCGGCCGCTTCCCCGCCGGGCCCGACTCCGGCGAGGGCGAAGCGGCCGCCTGGGAGCCCGCCGGTGCGTCCGGACCGCGCGGTGCCGCCGACCCGCAGGCGCCGGTCGCCCACGCACTGGACGCGGGCGCGGTTGTTCAGGACACCGCGCACGGGCCAGCGCTGACGCTCTCCCTGGCCTGGGCAGGCAGTCTGCTCGACGACGCCGAGGCCGCCGAACTCGGTGGCCAGTGGCTGGCGCTGCTCACCGGGCTCGCCGAACACACCGCCAGCGACCCGGCAGCCGGCGGTCACACCTCCTCCGACTTCCCCCTGCTCCAACTGCCCCTGACTCAGCGCGGCGTACAGGAGCTGGAGCTGGCGGTACCGGACCTGGCCGATGTCTGGCCGCTGTCCCCGCTGCAAGAAGGGCTGCTCTTCCACGCCGCCTTTGACGACCGAGGACCCGACGTCTACGCGGGACAGCGGGCTCTGCTGCTCGATGGCCCGCTGGACGCGGCCCGGCTGCGCGGGGCATGGCAGGAGGTCCTTGGCCGGCACCCCATCCTGCGGGCGAGCTTTCACCAGGGTGCATCCGACGAAGCAGCGGTGCAGGTCATCGCAGACGCCGTCACCCTGCCGTGGCGCGCGGCCGATGTGTCCGGCCTGCCGGAGGCACAGGCGCGCGCGGAGATCGACCGGCTGTGCGCGGCGGAGATGGCGGAGCGGTTCGACCTGACCAGGGCGCCGCTGTTGCGTGTACTGCTGATCCGGCTCGGCGAGCGGCGGCATCGCATGGTGGTGACCACTCATCACGTCGTGGTCGACGGCTGGTCGCTGCCAGTCCTCTTCGATGAACTGTCCGCGTTGTACGAGGCGGCGGCCGGCGAGCGGCGGGCGGCGCTGCCGCCGGCGACGTCCTACCGGGAGTATCTGGCCTGGCTGGGCCGACAGGACCGACCGGCCGCGCGGGCCGCCTGGCAGGTGGAGCTAGCCGGCGCCGACGAGCCCTCCCGCGTCGCGCCCGACCGCTCGGCCGCGCCGGCACGCCCGATCCCGCTGGAATTCGAGTGCTCCGCCGAACTGACCCGTGACCTCACCGAACTCGCCCGCACCCACGGCCTGACGATGAACACAATCGTGCAGGGCGCCTGGGCGCTGCTGCTCGCCCGGCTCATCGGGCGCGACGACGTGGTGTTCGGCAGCACGGTGGCCGGCCGGCCCGCCGACGTGCCGGGCGCTGACACCTCGGTCGGGCTGTTCATCAACACCCTCCCGGTACGGGCCCGCCTGGACCCCGCGCAACCGGCCCTGGATCTGCTCGCGGACCTGCAGCGGCGCCAGGTCGCCCTGATGGGGCACCAGCACCTGGGCCTGGCGGAGATCCGGCAACTCACCGGCTCTGGTGCGGAGTTCGACACGCTGGTGGTCTACGAGAACTACCCGCGCTCCGCCGCC
>NZ_JBNNJZ010000984.1:0-1835 GCF_050270335.1 Streptomyces sp. NPDC059900 | reverse complement strand
CCCATAACCAGGTCCATCACCCGGCAGGGCTCGATTGCCTTGGGCCATGCCCCGGTGAAGTAGGCGAGGACCGGAACCGTGCTCATCCCGAGGATGAAATCGAACTCCGCGTCCTCGCGGGGGCGGTGAACCCGCTGCGCCATGGCAGCTCCTGACCTTACGTTCCGTCATTGCATGTCCATCATCCCCCGCGCGGTGTGCCCGGCCGACCCGGCCGGTTGTCCGGTTGACCTGCCGCAAGGGAGGCGAGGGGCCCTCGCAGCGCTACACCGGCCCCCCGGCGCGAGCGGCCCGGCCCGGCCCGGCGGAGGCGCGCTTCCCGGACCCGCTCGCGGAGGCGTTCGCGGGCGGTCGAGGTGCGCGTCAGGTGCCCCGGAGGCCGACCGCCAGCGTCAGTTCGAGGACCCGGTGCGGCGATGCGAGATCCGGGAACAGCTCCCGCAGCTGCGACATGCGGTAGCGGACCGTCTGTGGGTGGACGAACAGCGCCGCCGCTGCCTCCTCGCGCCGGCCCTGGTGCAGCAGCCATGCCCGCAGTGTCTCCTCCAGCCGCCGTGCGGTGGCGGCGGGCACGGTCCGCAGCGGTGCCAGGGCGCGGGCGCGCAGGTCGGCGAAGGCGTCTGCGTCGGCGCTCAGTACCAGTTCGGGCAGGTGGTCCTCGGTGTCGCGGATACCGGGGGAGAGGGAGCGTGCGCGTACGGCTCGTGCGTAGGAGGCGGACGCACGGGTCCACGGCCGGGCCGGGCCGATCACGGCGGTGCGGTCGCTCAGCTGGCGCAGGAGACGTGATCGGTCGGCATCGGGGACGAGCAGTACGCCGGTGGCGTCGGGCAGGTCGTCCAGGACGAGGGTGCTGGGGTCGAGCGTGCGGTAGGCGGGCCGGGCCTGGGCGGCGGGGAGCAGGACCGCGGTCAGTGATTCCGGGGGCTGCCACCCGGCCCGCTGGACGGAGGCCAGCAGTACGTCCGGGCTGGCGCCGGCCAGGAGGTCGCGGGCCAGGTGTTCCAGGTGCAGCTCGTGGGCCCGGCCGCGGGCGGCCAGTTCGTCGGCGTGGCCGGCGGCGCTCGCGGCGGAGAGTTCGTCGATGTAGGCAAAGGTCAGCTCGGCGAACTTGGCGACCTCGGCGGCGGGCAGGCCTGCGGGGACGGCGCCTGCTGCCAGGCATCGCCAGGCCACGCGGGCGCCGACGCGGTAGGCGCCCAGCAGGGCGTCCATCGTCCGGCCGTCGCGCACCTCGCCGCGGCCCAGCTCGTAGGCCGCGTCGCCGGCGTCGCCGCTGGTGGTCTTCCCGCTGGCCAGGTCCAGGTAGTGCCCCAGGGCGGTGCGCACGGCGCGGCGGATGGTGGCGCCCATGCGGCCCGAAAGGGCGTTGGCGTAGGGAGGGACCTCGTCGATGATCGCTTGGACGACCTCGTCGGCGGTGGTCTTCACCGCGGCCCGCAGCGCGGTGACTGTGGTCTCGTCCAGGGCCAGTTCGCTGGCCCTCCGGATTGCATGGCTCACTTTTTTGTTCCCTGCGAACAATTGGGTCGACCAGATTTACGTCCTGCGGTCAGGACTTTACGCCCTGAGGCGCAGCAGGGTGGAGCCATGACGAGTACAGCCCTCCGCAGCAGGGCGTGGAAACTGCTGGAGATGGTCACGACGCCGCTGCTGCCGTCGGATTACCTCGACCTGGTCAGCCCGCTGCGTGCGGGCGCCGACCTGCGGGGGCGCATCGAGGCCGTGCACCCCGAGACGAGTGACGCCGCGACGGTCGTGATCAGGCCGGGGCGGGGCTGGCGCGGCCACACAGCCGGCCAGTCCGTGAGGATCGGGGTCGACGTCGACGGAGT
>NZ_JBNNJZ010000983.1:0-1835 GCF_050270335.1 Streptomyces sp. NPDC059900 | reverse complement strand
CCTCGTCCCCTTTCGCACGGATCGCGCTGACGCTCTCATGCACTCCGGGCCCTGTGGGGCGGGGAAGGCCAGTCGCGGTCGGCGTCCCCCTGATCCGGTGTGATCCACACTAGCGGATGTCATGGCCGCGCTCAATCGCTGGTCAGGGGGAGTGCCCGCGCCGGTGTTCCCGGCGTGAGCGTGCGCGGCACGGATGCGCCGGTGGCCGCGGCGCGTATTGCGGCCGGGAGGCGCGCTTCCGGGGGCGCGAAGGCGCAGGGGGCGCGCAGGCCTGCCTGTGCCGGTGGCTGCGGCTGGTGTTTGCGTGCGTGGTCCCGGCGGACCGGAGGTCCGGTGCGAGTCGGAGGTCCGGTGCGAGTCGGAGGTCCGGTGCGGACGTGCGGTCCGGTGCAGACGTGCAGGAAGCCCGCACCGGACCCGCCCGCGCTACTCGCCGCCGGTTGCCACGGCCAGTGCCGTCGCGGGGTCGTGGGCCGCGGGGCCCGCAGGCGCCCAGCGCCCGCGCTCCTTGCGGTAGGGCCACCAGCGCCCGTCGCTCCCGTGCCGCAGCTGAGCATCGCCGCCGATGACGGTCCAGCGGTTGCGGGCCGCACGCAGCCGCGGCCGCTCGTCCTCGTCCCAGGCCGCGTCCAGCGCCGCACGCGCGCGTGCCAGCGCCTCCGCCTCGGGGGCCCACTCCTCCTCCAGGACGGCCAGCGCTGCCGGACCTCCGTAGCCCCAGGCCCGCACGGCGAGCGCGAGCCCGTCCCGCCCGCGGCGGGCGGCGGTCGACAGACGCGCGCTCACCGCCGCGGGAGCCGTGGCGGCCAGGCGCACGGCATCCTCCTCCAGCGTCAGTTCCCCCTCCAGCGGCTGGCGTTCGTGCCCGGGGGAGAGGGCCTCGGCCAGCATCCGGTGCGCCTCCGCAGCCGCCTGCGCCGCCAGGAACTCCAGTGCCGTCACGTCGAGACCGGGCGCGGGCTCCGCCTCCGTGTCGAGGGAGGGCGGCAGACCCGGCTCAGGCGGCAGCGCAGGCAGATCGGGCAGCGGGGGCAGGATCGCTCCCTGTGCGTACGCCTCGCCGGCGTCCACGCCCTCCAGGGCCCCCTCCTCCTCGTCCGCGGGCGCCTCCTCGGCCTCCGCCTGCGCCACGCTGCGTACTTGCAGCTCGTCGAGGAGCTCGCGCTCGCCGCGGCCGCGCATCAGGAACAGCACGAACGGATCCTGGTCGAGCAGCCGGGCCACCTGGTAGCAGAGCGCGGCGGTGTGCCCGCAGTGGTCCCACGCGTCACAGTCGCACTGCGGCTCCAGATCGCCGATGCCGGGCAGGAGTTCGACGCCCGCCGCCGATGCGTCCTCCACGAGATGCGGCGGCATCTCGCGGTCCAGCAGCGCCGCGATGTGCCCCGCCCGCTCGACGGCCATGCCCAGGAAGCGGTCCCAGTCGTCCTCGCCGAGCCGCTGCAGCAGCACGTCGGAGCGGTGCGGGGTGCCGTGGCGGTCCTTGACGACCGCCGTGATCCGGCCGGGGCGCACCGATACCGCGCCGACGGCTCCCGCACGCGCGAGCCTGCGGCCGGCCTTGAGCTGCGCGAGGTCCAGTGCCGTGTCCTCGAGCGCCTTCAGCCAGGCATGGCCCCACCAGCTCTGCGCGAAGCCCCGACCGTGCGCGGGCGGCAGCGCGGCGAAGGTGCGCTCCTGCTCGTACGCGCCCTCTCCGTGCCGGCCGTTTGCCCGCAGGCCGCCGTCCGTCTCGTCGTACATGTCGCTCATCGCGTCCCCCCTCGCAGCTCCACCAGGTCCGACAGTTCGGCGTCGGTGAGTTCGGTCAGCGCCGCCTCGCCGGAACCGAGGAC
>NZ_JBNNJZ010000982.1:0-1846 GCF_050270335.1 Streptomyces sp. NPDC059900 | reverse complement strand
GTGCCATGCTCCTGGTCGCGCTGCGCCTGGGCGGCGGGACGCCCGGCCAGGGCGCCGGTGCCTTCGCCGCGTGCCTGCTCTACTTCGGCGGCACGGTCCAGTACGTGAAGTCCATGATCCGCGAGCGCCGGAACCGCCGCTTCCTGCACGGCTCGATCGCCTACCACGGCGCGGCCCTGGTCTGCGCGACGCTGCTGTCCCCGCCGCTCGCGGTGCTCTTCGTCCTGTGCCTGCTGCGTGCCGCGCTGCTGCCGGGGCGCGGTCTGCGGATCCGCACCGTGGGGCTGATCGAGATGGGCCTCTCGGTGCTCCTGCTCGTGACGCTGCTCGCCCTCTGAGCCCCGAGCCGGGGGCCGGGAGCTCCGCCCGGCGAGAGGCGGGGTCCGTGACACGGTGGCCCGGGAGGTACGTTCAGGGACGGCCTCCGCGTGCCGGAAGCCCCATCGCGCCCGCGGACCACACAGGAGCCGAGCCATGCACGTCTACGACTGCCGGACCGAAGCTGCCCTGCGCAGCGCGGTCAGCCACGCCACCGATGCCCTGCACGCCGGGCAGCTGGTCGTCTTCCCCACCGACACCGTCTACGGCATCGGCGCCCACGCCTCCGACTCCCGGGCCGTCGGCTCCCTGCTGGCCGCCAAGGAGCGCGGCGCCGACAAGCCCGCCTCCGTCCTGGTGGCCGACCTGGCCACCGCCGAGGCCCTCGTGGCGTCTTTGCCGCCCGCGGCGCGGCGGCTGGCCGGGGAGTTCTGGCCGGGCGCGCTCTCCCTGGTCCTGCCCGCGGCCCCCTCGCTGGCCTGGAACCTGGGCAACACCCACGGCACGGTCATGGTCCGCATGCCCGACAACCCGATCACGCTCGCCCTGCTCCGCAGCGCCGGTCCCCTCGCCCAGTCCAGCGCCAACCTGACCGGACAGCCGCCGGCCACCACGTGCGAGCAGGCGAGCGAGCAACTCGGCGAGAGGGTGCACACCTACCTCGACGGCGGGCCCAGCAGCGGCAGCGTGCCGTCCACGATCATCGACCTCACCGACGCCGACGCGCCCGTCGTGCTGCGCGAGGGGGCACTCCCCGGCACCGTGATCACCGACGCTCTGGCACGTTCGTAACTCCGGCGCCCTGGGGGGCGGGTGCCCCCGACGCCTTCTTCAGGGGGTGGGTGCGGTGAGATACCGCTGCATCGTCGGTCCCACCCAGTCCACGATCTCCTCGGGGTCGAGCGCCACGCTCGCCGGGAAGCGCAGCACGTAGCGCGTCAGCGCGATCCCCAGCACGGTGGAGGCGCACAGCGCTGCCCGGGCCGGTGCCTGCTCCGGCTCGGGGCCCACCCGGCGGGCCAGCGGGATCAGTTGATCGCGCAGCACGCTCTGCATGCGATCGGCGGCGGCCGGGTCGGTGGCGCCCACCCGCATCAGCGCGGTGAGCTCCCCGTTCTCCTCCCACAGCGTCAGGAAGTGGCGCACCAGCGTACGGCCGAGCTCCTCGCGCGGTTCGACGGACAGCTCGGGCAGCCCGGGGTCGATCGCCACGGCCGCCGCGAACAGGCCCGCCTTGTTGCCGTAGTAGCGCATCACCATCGACGCGTCGATCTTCGCGTCGCGCGCGATGGCCCGGATGGTCGCCTTCTCGTAGCCGTCCGCCGCGAACCGCTCGCGGGCCGCGTCCAGGATCGTGGCGCGGGTGGCGTCGGAACGCCGTGCGGCCTGCTGGTTGTCCGTCGTGCCGGTCATGCCAACAAACATAGGCCAACGCGTGTTGACAGTCCAGGACTGCGACTCTACGTATGCCAACACCGGTTGACCAGCACGTGTTGGCAAGCAGTGGCCGCACGGCTGCGGCCCGGGC
>NZ_JBNNJZ010000981.1:0-1856 GCF_050270335.1 Streptomyces sp. NPDC059900 | reverse complement strand
ACGCTCCCCCGGCCCTGGACGGAGTGAGCCTGCACCTGCCGCCCGGACTCCGCACGGTGCTCCTGGGCGCCAGCGGCTCCGGCAAGTCGACACTGATCGCCGCGCTCATGCGGTTCATCCCCTACGAGGCCGGAAGCATCCGTCTGGGCGGACGCGAACTGCGCGACTACGCGAGTACCGACGTCCGCCGCGCGATCACCGGCATGACGCAGGACGCCCACGTCTTCCACACCACGATCCGCGCCAACCTGCTGCTGGCCCGCCCCGACGCCACCGACGCCGAACTGCGCGAAGCCGCCCGCAAGGCCCGGCTCCTCGACTGGATCGAGTCCCTGCCCGATCGCTGGCACACCCTCCTCGGCGAGAACGGCTCCGCCATGTCGGGCGGCCAGCGCCAACGCCTGCTCCTGGCCCGCGCGTTGCTCGCCGACCCGCCGGTACTCGTCCTGGACGAACCCACCGAGGGACTCGACCCCGACACCGCCACGGCCGTCCTCACGGACATCCTCCACGCCACCCACGGCCGTACGACCCTCCTGATCACCCACGACCCCACGGGCCTCACGGCGGCCGACCAGATCCTCACCCTGGACGACGGCCGCATCCGGCCCGCCCTGCCATGCCTCTCTCCTGATCGGATCTCCGTATGACGGACCGGCCGCACCTCGACCACGCCTACGGCCCCGCAGGAGAGCTGCCCGCCCATCTGGAGCGGCTGGCATCGGCGCCCGCCCCCGAGAGCTGGAACGCCTTGTGGTCGGCGCTGTGCCACCAGGGCAGCGTCTGCCTCGCCAGCTTCGCCGCACTCCCGTGGCTGGCCGGGGTGGCCGCCGGGCCGGACCGCGAGCAGGCCGGCAACGCGCTGGCCCTGGCCGGCGCGATCGTGGCAGGCGTCGACCGGCCGCACGGAGCCGGTGACGTCCGTGCGGAGCACGCCGCCGTCATCACGGCTCTCGCTTCACTGGCCGGCGCGCGGCTCAGGACGGCGGAGGACCCCGCGGAGTACGCCTATCTCCTGGAAGCCGTGCTGAGCTTCGAGGGCGTGGCGGGCTGGCGGGAAACCCTCGCCCGGGGGCTCATGAACGAGGAGTACGAGGTCACCTGCCCGCAGTGCGCAGCGGACCTGTTCCTCGTGCTCGGCGAGCCGGGCTTCTTCTGCTGCACCGGGGACTACGCTCTGGCCCACGACACCGCCGCCATCGAGACCAGGCCCTTGTGCCCCGCGGACCCAGCTGGCCTGAAGGGCCTCGGCCGCCGCCTCCACGACCTCGCCGGCGCCGACGGACAACAGGCGGTGGCCCGGGCATTGACCCACCTCTTCGGCCGGGCAACCTGCCCCGGCTGCGAGACATCCTTCTCGGTAGCCGACCGCGTGAACGCCGACACCAGCGGTTACGCCTCCGTCTGCGGGTCAGGCGAATGATTCGAAGTCGCCTGCGGACGGCGAAGTCCCGGACGTGTCCCATCGCCGGGTTCTTGGTCAGTCGCTGGATCAAGCACTGGGCAGGGCCTTGAAGCGGGCGGCGCTGCTCGGCCGGAATTGCGCACGTCGTATGCTTCCGGACACCGGAGCGACAGCCACTTGACCAGGGGTGGCGCACCCGAAACAGAGCGAGGGACCATGCCGCAGCGCGCCGCCACCATCGTCGGCGGCGGGATCGGCGGCCTCGCCGCGGCCATCGCCCTGCACCGCCGGGGATGGCACGTCGAAGTCCTCGAACGCGCCCCGCAGTTCACCGAGATCGGCGCCGGCATCTCCCTGTGGCCGAACGCGCTGCGGGCACTTGAGGCGCTCGGTCTGGCCGACGCGGTCCTGGAACTGGGCGCCGTCGAGGCCACCGGCGGTGTACGCACTG
>NZ_JBNNJZ010000980.1:0-1873 GCF_050270335.1 Streptomyces sp. NPDC059900 | reverse complement strand
GCCTGACCCCCACACCCCCACACCCCCGCACCCCCTGGGAGGCGAACCCCCGTGATCACCAACCCGACGCCGCAGCGCACCCTGCGCGGCCACCGGCCCCAGCGCCCCAGCGGCCGCACGGCCGCCACCGGCGAGCACCTGGCCCGGCTCTCTCACCGCCTCACCCCGCGCGATCGCTACCTGGCCCGCATCCTCTACGAGCACGGCGTCCTGACCACCCACCAGATCACCGAGCTGGCCTGGCCGACCGCCCGCGCCGCCAACCAGCGCCTCCTGCAGCTCTACCGCTGGCGTGTCATCGACCGCTTCCAGCCGTTCCTCACCTACGGCTCCGCGCCCATGCACTACGTCCTGGACGTGGCCGGAGCCGCCGTCCTGGCCCGCGAAGACGGCCTGGACATCAGCGACTTGGGCTACCGGCACGAGCACAGCATCGGGCTGGCCCACTCCCTGCGCCTGAACCACCTCATCGGCACCAACGGCTTCTTCACCGCCCTCATCGCCGGCACCCGCCGCCCGGGCGCCACCGGCCAACTGACCGCATGGTGGTCCGAGGCACGCTGCCGCGAACATTTCGGCGACATCGTGCGCCCCGACGCCTACGGCCGCTGGCGCGAGGAGTCCCTGCAGCTGGAGTGGTTCTTGGAACACGACTGCGCCAGCGAACGCCCGGCCGGCCGCGTCAGCGCCAAACTGGCCCACTACGCCCGGCTCGCCGACCGCACCGGCATCACCACCCCGCTCCTGATCTGGACCCCGACCGCACGCCGCGAGGCACGCATCCGCCCGGCCCTGGCCGCCGCACTCACCTCCCTCGCCGACCCGGCAGCCGTCCCCCTGGCCACCGCCAGCGCCGAGGCGCTGGCGCAATCCGACCGGCCCAGCCCCGCCGATGCCTGCTGGCTGCCACTGACCGCAACCGCACCGGCACCGGCACCGGCACCGGCACCGGCACCGGGGCAACGGCGCCTGCGGCTGGGCGAACTGCCCACCGCCTGGCCCCACCTGACCCCGCTGCCCGCACCCCCCACCCGCGACACCGGCGACGCCCCGGCCCACCAGATCCTGCCGCCGCCCGGCCCGCACCGCGCCTATCCGCCCACCGACGACCGCGGACGGTGAACCCCCATGGGCAAGATCCTCGCTGCGGTGGCCGCCGTCCTCCTACTGCTCCTTACGGCCGTCGCCGCCGGCGCGGGCAGCCTGCTCTCCCCCTTCGCCACCGGCGGCACCCGGCCCAGCGCCCGCGCCCTGGCCGACATCCCCGCCGGCTACCTCACCCTCTACCGGACCTCCGCCGCCACCTGCCCCGGACTTGACTGGTCCACCCTCGCCGCCATCGGCAAGATCGAAACCGATCACGGGCGATCGCCGCTGCCCGGCGTGCGCAGCGGATCCAACTACGCCGGGGCCCAGGGGCCGATGCAGTTCCTGCGCCCGACGTTCAACAGCGTGATCGCCAAACGTCCGCCGCCCCGCGGGGGCGCCACACCACCCTCCCCCTACAACCCCCACGACGCGATCCACACCGCCGCCGCCTACCTGTGCCAGTCCGGAGCGCGCCACAACACCGACCTCCGCGGGGCGATCTTCGCCTACAACCATGCGCACTGGTACGTCTCCCAAGTCCTGGCCCAGGCCGCGCGCTACCGCCACAACCGGCCCCCCACCGCAGCCCCCGCCACCGCCCCGCCCGCCAGCGGCGCCCTTCGGGCCATCAGCTACGCCCGGGGCCAGCTCGGCCTGCCCTATGTCTGGGGCGGCGACGGCCCCGCCGCCGGAGACGCCGGCTTTGACTGCTCGGGCCTGGCCCGGGCCGCCTACGCCGCCGCCGGCATCACCCTGCCGCGCACGGCCCAGCAGCAATACGACC
>NZ_JBNNJZ010000979.1:0-1881 GCF_050270335.1 Streptomyces sp. NPDC059900 | reverse complement strand
GGCCCGCAGGCCTCCGCGTGCTGTCCGGCCGCGCCAAGGCGGGCGTCTGGTGGTATCGGCCGGGCTGGACAAGGACCCGGGCGGCCAGTCTGTTCGCGGGCGGCAGCCGCCCGCGAAGGCGCCGCGCAAGGCGCATCTGCGAGCCGGCCTGGCGGCGATACCCTCAGTGCCGCATGCCTGTCCCGGTCCAGCAGCGTTCGCCCGCAGGCCAGTTGGGCATCCCGTTGCTCGCCACCACCGCTCGGGCCGGGCGTCACCGCCGAGACAGAACGCGGACATTCTCAGGATCACTTGAAGACCGGGGTGATCGTAGTGTCGACGGTGTCAGCAGGACACACCGCTACCCACACACCTCCGGAGACCCTCATGCGCTCGCGTCATGCCGCCCGTTCCGCCCGCCTCGTTCTGGCCGCGCTGGCGGTAACTGCCCTCACCGCCACCGCCACCGCGTGCGGCCCTGAGGACACCACGAGCGCCGACTCCTCCACCACCACCCCCGCCGCCGCCGACAAAGACAAGGCAGAGAGCCCCGCCCCCGACAGCCCCTCCAGCGGATCCGGGGCCGAGTCGGGGCAGTCCGACGGCAAGACGGGCTCGGGGGCCGGCAACGGCGACGGCGAGAAGGACGGCTACGGGCAGGCCTGCGGCACCAACGATCTGACCCTCACGCTCACTTCGAAATCCCAGGCCGGGGGCTACTACCTCGTCACCGCCAAGGCCAAGCCCGGCATCACCTGCGTCCTGGACGTCAACACCCCCAGCGTGTCCTTCGGATCCGGTGCCGACGGCGCAGCCTCCCCCGTCGGACAGGGCGGCGAGGACCCCATCAAGCTGACCGGCTCCGCCGTTGCCTACACCGGCATCAGCCCCAAGACCACCAACAGCGACGGCGGCACCGAGTTCGAGAGCCTCATCCTGGGTCTGACCGACGACGACCCCAACCCGGCCGAACTCAAGCTCCCCGAGCCCGCCGACGTCGACAAGCCCATCGTCACCAACTGGTCCACCAACAGCGCCGAGACGGTCCCCGTCATCGCCTGACCCGCCACATCCACTCTGGCGCCGGGGCCTGGCGGCTCCGGCACGGCACGATCCGGGCCCGCCGAGGGGCAGATGCAGCCCTTCGGGAAGTGGACGCCCCGGGCCACCTGCCGACGGCGCGTAGCGTGGCGGTGTTCCCCGAACCCGGAGCGCGGCACAAGAGCCCGTGGACGGCGTGTACCTGAGCATGATCGTGCGCTGCCTGCCCCGGCGTCCCGCCTTGTGGCGACCGTTAGTGATCATCCAGGAGGACGCATGGCGAAAAAGAGCGACGACATGCAAGCGGCGCAGGAGAAGGACCGCGAGAAGTGGATGGCGCGTTTTCAGCTATGCCTGGTCAAGCAGCCGGGTGTGGACCGGCAGGTGGTGCTCCAAGCGATCAAGGAGGTCACGGCGCACTGCGACGAGACCGGCTGACATCTCGGAGGGCTTGAGCGCGGTTGAGCGGTTGCTCAGTATCGCTGATCTGAGTGATGTCGGCGTGGATTTCGAATTGCGGGTCTCCTTGGCGCACGTCCTTTCGGCGGTGCTGGCCGTATTGCCGGAGGCCGAATTGCTCACGGAGGAAGGCGCGGGCTCCCCAGCGGACAGGGCGGACGAGTCATCGGCGCGCCTGCCCCGCCGGTGCGCAGTTGGGGCATGCCGACAGAGACCGTGGAGCCGTTGCTCAAGGCGGCGGGCAGCAGTCCGACCACGGTGCGGTGGGACTTCGCGGGCTGGCCGGAGGCTCCTGAGATCGGGCTGGGTGCGTGCGGGCGTCGGGGTGCTTTCGTGACGCTGTGCGTCAATGCCCGTGACCTCGATCTGGAGGAGCCCTCGGCCGATCACACGGTATTCGTC
>NZ_JBNNJZ010000978.1:0-1883 GCF_050270335.1 Streptomyces sp. NPDC059900 | reverse complement strand
GCATGATGAAGGAGGCCCTCTCGGGTCGGTTTCTGCTGGTGGGGGGATGTGTCCGCGTCGTTGCGGCGACATCTGCGAAGTTACGCACCCCACGTCAAAGCCACCCGTAGGAGATGTAACAGTCATCACTCGCATTTACCGCAAAAATGACAGCAAGCGGGTTACTCCGCAGTAAAATCTTCTGCGCGACGGCCCGGATCCGGCCGCACCCCGCCGTTCGGCCCTGCGGATGCGGGGTCCGCGACAACACGTGACGCTGTCGATATGACTGAGCCGCTCCCCGTCGTCGTATCCCCGCCCTCCCCGACCGGAGGCCGCCGCGTCCGCGTGGACGGCCAGATCCTGGGCCTGGCGCACGGCGTGGTGGACGTCGTGGAGTTCCTGCGCCGGGCCGGCATGAACGAGGCCGACACCTACATGGTCGAGACGTCGATGTTCATCGACTGGCGGGGCGGCGGCCCGGAGGTGTGGTCGCGTTCCCGGAACGGGGGAACGGGGCCCGTCGGCGCCTGACGCCGGGCAGGCTGCTGACGCCCCGCGCACGTCAGCAGCCTCTTCGCACCCGTACTCAGCGGGACGAGCCGGATCCCGCCGTCGGCAGGTAGCGCGGTGCCCGCCAGGCCTTGAGCCGGTGCTCCACCGCGGCCCCCAGCGACAGGAGCTCGGCGTCCTCGTGGTCGCCGGCCATCAGGAGCAGGCCGACCGGCAGTTCGTCCACGGACCCGGCGGGCACGGACAGCGAGGGGTATCCGGCGACGGCCGCCGGTGTGGAGGAGGGGATGACGTCGTTGTCGCCGCGCGCGCAGTCGGTGGTCCAGGCGGGCGGGTTCGTGGGCGCGGCGATGGCGTCCAGGTGATGGGCGGCGATGGTCTCGTCGATGGAGCGCCGGGAGAGGTCCTTCAACTCGGCGCGCATGGCCCGGTAGTCGGGGTCGGTGGTGGGCGGCGCGGCCAGTGCCTGCTCGAAGAGCTCCTGGCCGGCGAAGCAGGTCTGTTCCGCGGCGTGGGTACGGTTGAACTCGATCAGCGCGGCGAGGTCGCGGGGTCCCTTGCGCGTGCCCAGGTAGGCGTTGATGTCCCGGTGGAACTCGCTGAGCAGCGCCGGGAATTCGAGCTCGGCGAGCCGCGCCTGGTACGGGGGCGTCACCTCGACGACCACGGCTCCGGCCTTGCGCAGCTTCTTCGCCGTACGGGTCATCACCGCGTCCACGTCGTCTCCGAGCGAGGGCAGGCGCCACAGGCCGATCCGCTTGCCGCGCAGGCTGCTGCCGTACTGGGCCGCCGCGTCCTCGGCCGTGCCTTTGCCGCCGCTCAGTACCGAGAACGTGAGCGCGGTGTCGATCACGTTGCGTGCCATCGGCCCGGCCGTGTCCTGCTCGGCGGAGATCGGCACCACGCCCGACTGGCTGACCAGACCGAGGCTGGGCTTGTGTCCGACGACGCCGGTCATCCCGGCCGGGCACACGATGGAGCCGTCCGTCTCGGTGCCGATCGCCACCTGCGACAGCGACGCGGCGAGCGCGGCGGCCGAACCGGCGGAGGAACCGCATGGATTGCGGTCCAGGACGTAGGGGTTGTTGGTCTGCCCGCCCACCGCCGACCACCCCGATGTCGGCTTGGCCGCACGGAAGTTGGCCCACTCCGACAGGTTGGTCTTGCCCAGGATCACCGCCCCCGCCTTGCGCAGCCGGGTCACCAGCTCGGCGTCGGCCTCCGGCGGGCTCCCGGCGAGCGCGAGCGATCCGGCCGTGGTCGGCATGTCGCGGGTGTCCACGTTGTCCTTGAGCAGCACGGGAATGCCGTCCAGCGGCCCCAGGGTCTTGCCGTGCCGGTGCCTGGCATCGCTGGCCGCCGCCTGGCGCAGGGCTGTCGGGCTGATGCGC
>NZ_JBNNJZ010000977.1:0-1883 GCF_050270335.1 Streptomyces sp. NPDC059900 | reverse complement strand
CTGTGCGTGCAGACTGCACCGCACGGGACTGCGGTCTCGTACGGAACGACCAACCGAATCGCTCAAGGGGGCGGAACGTCATGGCGGAGCCGGATTTCACGGCCACGGGCGTGCGCATCGGACGTCGGCTGCGCTCTCTCACCCGGGCCGGTCAAATCCGCATCACCGACGGCAGGTTCGAACTCCTGACGAGTTACGGCCGGGAGATCGACAGCGCGCCGGTCCAGACGGTGCGGGCCGGAAAGCCGTGGTTCGCCTCCGACGACCGCGCCCTTGCCGAGCTGAACGGTACCCGCTACCGGCTCACCCTCGCCGAGCACGAGCCGGCGCCCGGCAAGTCGGGGCCGCCCACGGTAGGCAAGTTCATCGACGCGGTTCGCAGGGCCGGAGGCCACAGGGCACGCGCCTGAGAGACCAGGGCACTCCCGGGGCGCGGTGCGAGTTGCATGCCTGCGCCCCCTGAGTCACTCTGGTGTCACATCACTCTGGGTTCATCGGCGATGACGCTGCGAACCAGCCCGCCGGCACCAACAGCAGCCGGCAGACCCCGCGGCCGCTGCTGAATCCGATCGTCGCCTTCTTCCGGACGCAATTCGGGGAGTCGCAACCGTGATCAGCCAGCCAAGCAGGTATTGCACGGTGGAGCTTCAGGCCCTGCCGTCGCGGATCGGCCAGGTCCGCAGAATCGTATCGGCGCAGTTGCGCTACTGGCATCTCGATCCCTTGATAGACCAGGCCGCGCTCGGTGTGACCGAGCTCCTGACCAACGTGCACCGGCACGCACAGCCGGACAAGGTGTGCACCGTGGAGATCGAGCTGCTGCTCGACCGCCTCACCGTCTCCGTGCACGACCACGATCCGCGGCTGCCCGAGGTACGCGACGCCGAGCCCTTCGAGACGTGCGGCCGCGGGCTCGCCATGGTCGCGGCCGTCAGCGAGAGCTGGGGCGTACGGCCCCGCGGCGACTCGGGCAAAGTCGTCTGGTTCACCCTTCCGGCCCCTACGTCCGCCGTCGCCATGCCGTCCACGTATCCGGCGTACGGCGTGACCGCATCCGATCCCTTCGCGGACCTGGATGCCGGGCCGCTCACCGACGGGCACGCGCCCGGACATGCTCCCGCCCGGTCGGCCGTTGTCGGCTGACCGGGCGGTGACAGGCCCCGCAGGGCGCGCGGCGCCGGGCTCCGGAAGGCGAAGGCCGCCGGGCTCCGCCGACCGGGTGTCCTCTGTCGCCGCGTCTGTCGCCGCGTCCTACGTCACTCGGTGGCGATGGCACGCAGCACGTCCAGGCGTGCGGCCCGCCGTGCCGGACGCAGACCCGCGAGGGCTCCCGCCGCCAGGCCCACCAGGACGACCACCGCCAGCTGCACGGGTGGCACCGCGAACGCGAAGGCACTGCTCGTCGCGCCGTCAGAGGCCTTGACGAGCACCCAGCCGAGGAAGCCGCCGAGCGCGAGGCCGCCGGCCGTGCCGAACGCGGCCACGAGCACCGACTCCCAGCGGACCATGGCCCGCAGCTGCGCCCTGGTCTGGCCGACGGCACGCAGCAGGCCGAGCTCGCGGGTCCGTTCGTGGATCGCGAGGGTCAGCGTGTTGGCGATGCCCAGCAGCGCGATCAGGACGGCGAGCGCCAGCAGGGCGTAGACGAGGGTCAGCATCATGTCGATGCCGCCCGCCGCGGACTGCGCGTACTCGCCGCGGGTCTGCACATCCGGATTGCCGTACTTCTGCGCGATCGCGGATACGGCCGCCTTGCCGTCGTCCGCGCTCACGCCGTCCTTGAAGGTGACGGAGACGAGGCTGTCGGCGTCCTGCATGCGGTGCGGCGCCCATGCCTCGCGGGTGATGACGTAATCCCCCGCTAGCTCCGACCTGCCGTACAG
>NZ_JBNNJZ010000976.1:0-1888 GCF_050270335.1 Streptomyces sp. NPDC059900 | reverse complement strand
ACCTCGCCTACCAGGCACAGGGGCGGCGCTACTGCGACGAGGATATCTTCCTGGCATCCCGGCTGCGCGACGACTTCGACATAGCCTTGTGCCATCCCCTGGATGCCGCCGCCCTGATGGATGCCTTCGACGCGGTTGCGGTCCGCAACAGCGGGCCCGTGCTGCACTATCAGCAGGACTACGACGCCTTCCGGGAACAGGCCACGGCCCGCGGCACCAAGGTCTACAACCCGCTGTCGGGCCGGGCCGACATGGCGGGCAAGCGGTACCTGCTGGACCTGACCGCCGCCGGATATCCGGTCATCCCCACGATCGACCACCCCGGGGACCTGCACCTGTTGCCCGAGGCCGGCCACTACGCGGTGAAGCCGAAGGCGGGTGCGGATTCCATCGGCCTGGCCTTCGTGCCCCGCGAGCAACTGGGCTCCCTCGCCTACGGCGACATCCTGGTCCAGCCGCGCATCGACTTCCGCTACGAGGTGTCCTTCTACTACGTCGACGACGCCTTCCAGTACGCCCTCCACGCCCCCGATCCGGAGCGGCGCTGGGTCCTTGAGCCCTACGTTCCCACCGACGCCGACCTGGCTTTCGCCCGGCGTTTCATCGACTGGAACACGCTCGATTGCGGCATCCAGCGCGTGGACGCCTGCCGCACGCGGGAAGGCGAACTCCTCCTGGTCGAGCTGGAGGACCTGAACCCCTACCTGTCGCTGGACCTGGTCCCCGACCAGACCCGTGACTCCTTCGTGGCGAGCATGACGGCATCCCTCCACCGCTTCCTGGACGCCCGGCCGCCCCGCACCTGACCTGACGTACGGGCCGTGAACAGGGACATCTGCCCGCGGGACGACGACACCACCGCAGAGGCAGGGTCAGCTGCGGAGTTCACCCTCCAGCAGGCCCATGGTGAACTCGTCGTACCACTGACCGTCGCGCCGGAAGACCTGGCGCAGCCTGCCCTCCTCGACGAAGCCGACCTTCTGGTAGACGTGGTGAGCAGCGTGGTTCTCGGTGACGACGGTCAGAGCGATCTTGTGCAGGCGCATCTTCTCGAAGCCGTAGCGGCAGACCGTCCGCATGGCGTCGGTGGCGTAGCCCTGCCCCCAGTACTCCTTCTCGCCGAGGTAGATGTCCAGTTCGGCGCATCCCGTCTCCGGTTCGGCATCGCGCAGCCGGACCAGCCCGATGAGCTGTGCGTCGGTTCGCACTTCGATGCCGAGGAGCACGTTGCCGTACGCATTGCACGGGCGATCCTCCAGCCGCTTCCTCACCTGCTCCAGTGGCTGGGCGTAGCCGTCGTCCATCCAGCGCATCACGTCGGGGTCGTGGTTCCAGCGCCACAGCGCCTCGGCGTCCGAGGCATCCATCGGCCGCAGCCTCACCAGGTCTCCGAGCGTCATGTCGGCCAGCCCTTCGGTCAGTTGAAGATCGGTGGTGATCTCACCGGTAGAGGTAGCACGGGCTGATCTGCGCACTCAACCCGATTAAGCGGCACCGCCCGACCGATCCGGTCCGGGGGCACGCGTCGGACCACAGCCCAGTCCGGCTCGCGCACACCCCCGGCCCCAGAATGGCCTGTCTGCCCCATGGACAACTCCCCTTCCCACGGCTTAACTTCACCGACTGACAACGATGTCAGATGTTCCGGCCGGCCAGCGTTGAGGAGCAGTGATCGTCGATGGTGTCACGAAGAATCCTCCTGCAAGCAGGCGGCGCGGCCCTGGCGGGCGGAGGGCTCGGCCTGGTCTCGCCGCAGCAGGCCGGTGCCGCCGGAGCCCGGGCCGGTGCCGATGCCGGCAAGTCCGGTGCCGCGGCCCGCCTCCTGCCGTCCTTCGGCCGCCCCGTCCGCCTCGACGTCGCCGACGTCGGCTCCCTGGACGGTCACGAC
>NZ_JBNNJZ010000975.1:0-1888 GCF_050270335.1 Streptomyces sp. NPDC059900 | reverse complement strand
GTGTAGCGCCCCCGGGCCACCAGGTCGGCGACGGTGACCCCGTCCGAGGCCATCGCGCTCTGCGGCAGCAGTCCTACCCGCCGCGCCACCTCTTTGGTCTTGAGCAAGTTGATGTCGTCGCCGTCGAGAACGATCTGCCCGGCCGACGGTTTCAGCAGTCGGGACAGGCCGCGCAACAGGGTCGACTTGCCGCACGCGTTCGGGCCGACGATAACCGTGCACGACTCCTCGGGGATCGCCACCGAGAGTCGCTCGGAGATGACCGGCTTGTCGTAGCCGATCGTCGCCGACTGCACCCTCGGGCGCGCGGCGCCGGGCCGGTTCGCGCTCACAGGCGCCTTCTTGCTTCGGAGAACAGCAGGTATCCGAGATAGCCGCCGCCGAGCACGACGGTGATGATGCCGACCGGCAGCGGGGTGGAGGCGATGTGCTGGGCGAGGTAGTCCGACGCCAGACACAGCAGCGCCCCGACGAAGGCGGCGGGAGCGAGGGTGATCCCCGCGCTGCGGGAGAGCCGGCGTGCGATCTGCGGGGCGACCAGGGAGACGAACAGGATCGGCCCCGACGCGGCCGTGACCGTCGCCGTCAGCGCCACTGCCACCAGGATCAGGGCCAGGCGTACGGGCGAGACACGTACGCCGTGCGAGGCGGCCACTTCGTCGCCCAGCTGCATCTGCCGCAGCGGCCGGCTCAACATCCCGGCCAGCAGCAGGAGTACGGCGATACAGGCGCCGCCGACGGCGACCTGGTTCCAGGATATGCCGTTGAGCGAACCGGCACCCCACGCGGCCGCGGACATCGCCTGGTCCAGGTCGGCCTTGAGGATCAGCCAGGTGTTGAGCGAATCGAGCATCGCCGATACGCCGATACCGACGACGATCAGACGGAACCCCTTCACCCCTCGCCGGTAGGCCAGCACGTACACGGCCACGGCGGTGGCCAGCCCGCCCAGCAGCGCCCCGCCGGCCAGCTGCGTGTAGGTGCCGTCGACGACCAGGATCACGATCAGCGCGCCGGTGTAGGAGCCTTGGGAGAACCCCATGATGCCGGGGTCGGCGAGGGGGTTGCGCAACAGCGACTGGAACATTGCCCCGCTCACGCCCAGAGCCGCGCCGAAGACCAGCGCCGCGGCCACCCGGGGCAGCCGCCACTGGACCACGAGCTCCTGGACGAAGCCGGTCTCCCGGCCGGTCAGTGCGGAGAGCACCTGCCCGGGACTCAGCGCGTACGAGCCGGTCATCAGCGCGAGCACCGCCATAGCGGCGATCGCGACCGCGAGCACCGTGCAGACGACGACCGAGCGCCACGGGAGGCGGATTGCGAGCCGCCCGCGCCGCAGCACCAGCGCCCGCCGCCCGAAGTCCGCCCGTGGACGGTGCGCGTTCACCTTCACCGTCCGCTTGCCTTCTTTCGCCCGCACCGGGCGCGTGTTCGTGTTCACAGCCCGCTTGCCTTCTTCCGCCGCACCAGCACGATGAGGACGGGAGCGCCGACGAAGGCGGTGACGATCCCCACGGGGATCTCGCCGGGGCGCATCACGACGCGGCCGAGGATGTCGGAGGCCAGCAGCAGGCTCGGGGCGAGCAGCACGCTGTACGCGAAGATCCAGCGTTGGTCCGGGCCGACGATCCAGCGGGCCACGTGCGGCACCATGAGTCCGACGAATCCGATGGGTCCCGCTATCGCGGTGGCGCCACCGGCAAGGAAGGTGAGTGCGATCACCGCGAGCACGCGGGTGCGTGCCAGGTGGACCCCTTGGGCGCGGGCCAGTTCTTCGCCCAGAGCCAGCGCGTTGAGCGGGCCCGACACCGCGAAAGCCAGCAGGAGTGCCACCGCGAAGAACAGCAGGATCGGCCAGAGGACGTCCAGCGGGCGACCCGTGATCGAC
>NZ_JBNNJZ010000974.1:0-1894 GCF_050270335.1 Streptomyces sp. NPDC059900 | reverse complement strand
GTCCGAAGGACCGCGCTCATGATCCGACCACCGCTGCCCCGCGCCCTGGCGGCCGCCGCGCTGCTGACGACCACCGGACTCCTGGCCACCGGCTGCGGCGCCGAGGTCGAGCCGGCGGCGAAGAACAAGACGCGGACGGTCACCGTCTCCAATTGCGGCAAGGACGTCACGTACGCCCGCCCGAAGCGCCCGGTGGCCTACGACGTCAGCGGCGCCGAGAAGATGTTCTCCCTGGGCCTCGCCGACCGGATGCGCGGCTACGTCATGAACAAGCTCGGTGACCCCTCCATCAAGGGCTCGCCCTGGCGCACGGACTATGCCGACGTGGAGCGCCTGGGCACCGAGCGCATCACCCGCGAGATCGTCGTCGACGCCAAGGCCGACTTCGTCTTCGCCGGGTGGAACTCCGGCTTCAGCGAGGAGCGCGGCATCACGCCCGCCCTCCTGGAGAAGGTCGGCTCCGCCAGCTATCTGCACACCGAGACGTGCTGGGACTACGGCGACAAGAGCGTGGACGTCACGCCCCTGGAGGCGCTCTACACGGACCTGGACAACCTGGGCCGGATCTTCGGCGTCGAGAAACGGGCCGACAAGGTCGTCACCGACCTCAAGGGCCGCGTCGGCGCCCTGAAGAAGACCTGGCCCGAGAAGGGCGACCCGGCCAAGGTCTTCGTCTACGACTCGGGCACCGACCAGCCCTTCACCGCCGGACGCCACGCGGCACCCAACGACATCATCAAGGCGGCCGGTGCCACCAACGTCTTCGACGGCCTCGACAAGGGCTGGACGACCGTGGGCTGGGAGCCCGTGATCAAGGCGAAGCCCGAGGTCATCGTCATCATCGACTACGCCGACCAGCCCGCCGAGGAGAAAATCGCCTACCTGAAGTCGCTGGCCCGCCTGAAGTCGGTCCCGGCCGTCAAGGAGAACCGCTTCTTCGTCATGTCCTACGGCGACGCCGTCAGCGGCCCGCGCAACGTCAAGGGCGCCGAGCGCCTCGGCGGCTACCTCCGGTCGGTCGGACGGTGACCCCCCTGCACACGGCGGCGGCCCCCGCGGCCACCGTCCACGGGCACATCACCGACGCCATGAAAGCCCCTGACCTGCTGCGGCTTGCCGACAACGTCGTCCTGGCCCGCTTCGAGACGATGAAGGTGTACGCCGCGCTCGGCGCGGTCCGCACCCTCCTGGACCGCGGCACCGTACGGCCCGGCCAGACCCTCGTCGACAGCTCCAGCGGCATCTACGCCCTGGCCTTGGCCATGGCCTGCCACCGCTACGGCCTGGGCTGCCACATCATCGCCTCCACCACCGTCGACGCCGCGATGCGCGCCCAGCTGGAGATCCTGGGCGCCACGGTGGACCAGATGCCGCCGTCGGACAGTCTGCGCCTCGACCAGGAGCGGCGGGTGCGCCGCGTGCGCCAACTGCTCGCCGAGCGCGGCGACCTGCACTGGATGCGGCAATACCACGACGGCATCCACTACGCGGGCTACCAGGAGTTCGCGGACCTGGTCGACACCGCGCTGCCCGGTACCCCGCTGACCGTGGTCGGTGCCGTCGGCACCGGGGCCTCCACCGGCGGACTCGTCCAGCCGCTGCGCCGCCGCGGCCGGGACATACGCCTGCTTGGCCTGCAGCCCTTCGGCAGCGTCACCTTCGGCAGCGAGGGCTTCAGCGACCCCGAAGCGATCATCGCCGGGATCGGCAGCTCGATCCCCTTCGACAACGTCCGCCACGACCTCTACGACACCCTGCACTGGGTCGACTTCCGCCACGCCATGGCGGGGGCCGTCGACCTGCTGCGTACCCACGCGGTGTTCGCGGGCCTTTCCACCGGCGCTGCCCACCTGGTCACGGCCTGGGAAGCGGCCCGCAACCCCGACCGGATGCA
>NZ_JBNNJZ010000973.1:0-1896 GCF_050270335.1 Streptomyces sp. NPDC059900 | reverse complement strand
GGTCCGCAGTATGCGGAACAAGTCCCTCCAACGCGGCGAGCGGCAGCAGGCAGAGGGACACCACGGCGAACGACCAGACCGTCGTGCCGGAGGAGTCGGCGCTCCCGTCCCGCCCCCACCACCGCGTGAGCAGCGTCATCGTGGCGTACGCGGCCGCCGAGAGCAGCCCCCACCCGACTCCGGGCGGCCGTACGCTCACGCCGCCCCCGCCGAGGACGAGCACCAGGAGCCCGGCAAGGGCCCCGGCCACGGCGACGATCCCGCCGCCCCCGAGCCGCTCGTCCATGGTGAACCGCGCCCCGAGCGCGATGAGTACGGGCCCGGCGCCCATCGTGACCACCGTGCCGACCGCGAGTCCGGTCGACTCGACGGCCGCGAAGTAGGCGGTCTGGAACACCGCGAGGGCCACACCGGTCGCCACGATCCGCGGCAGCCGCTGCCGCAGCGGCGCGCTCGCGGCGGCCTGCCCGGCGCGGCGGCGGGCCCGCAGCAGACGGACGGCGTACAGCAGCACGAAGCCGCCCGCGCAGCGCCAGAAGGACAGGCTGACCGGTCCCATGTCGCCGGCCTTGAAGACCAGCGCGGCGGCGCCACCGGCGGTGCCCCAGGCCGTACCGGCGACGATCAGATAGAGGAGGCCGCGTCCGACGGACAGACCGGAGGCAGCCGTCGACGCAGTCGACACATTCGACACGTGAGTTCTCCGCAGAAGAAGAGATGAAGGTCCCTGGCTCCGTCTGCGGGCAGCGTCGCTCCACCCGGCCACCGGCCGGGTGTCATCCAGGAGATGCCGAGATGCCCGCGCTTAGGCGGCGGGGGGCGGCAGAACGAGCGCGCGTGAATGCATGATCACGACCCTAGACGGCGGTGCCGGTCGACGACAAGCGTTCGGGCTCCGGCAGCCCGCCGCCCGCGGCGGGCCCTCCCCGCGGCTTGGCGGGCGTGGACGACTGGGCGATGAACGCCCCCGCGAGGACCACGATGCCCCCGACGATCTGCGGGGCCGACAGGTGTTCGCCCAGCATGACCCAGGCGAGCACGGTCGCGATGACCGCTTCCAGGCAGGCCACGACCCCCGCCACCTGCGGCGAGAGCCTGCGCACCGAGAGCACTCCGGTGACGTACGCCACGACGGTCGCCAGGAGCACGATCCAGCAGATGAGCAGCCACGCGGGAACGGCCGAGCCGTCCATGTCCGCGCTGCCCGCGAGCACCGACCAGTCCATGCCCCAGGGGCGTGCCACGACGGTGAGCACCACGGCACCGATCAGCAGTCCGTACGCGATGACGCCGAGCGGGTCGGGTGCGTCGTCCCCGGCGTCGCTGCCCTGGTCGGACAGGACGAAGTAGCCGACCTGGCAGCACGCGGCACCCAGCGCGAGCAGCAGCCCCACCGCGTCGAAGCTCAGCCCGGCCCACACCTCGACCACGCAGGCGAGCCCGCCGACGGCGAGCACCACGCCCACCGCGGCCGCCCGCGTCACGGGCCGCCGCTGCACGAAGCGCACCCAGCCCAGGACGAGCGCGGGCGCGAGGTATTCGACCAGGAGCGCGACGCCGACGGGGATTCGGGAGATCGCCGCGAAGTAGCAGGCCTGGACACCGGCCACGGCGAGCAGACCGAAGCCGAGCAGCAACGCGGGCCTGCGCAGCAGCAGTCCGCGGTGGCGCCAGGCGACCGGCAGCATCACCAGGGCGGCACCCGCCACCCGGAGCCACACCACGTGCAGCGGGTCGAGACCCGCCTCGATCAGCGGCTTGGCCGCGACACCCGAGCCGCCGAAGGCGACCGCCGACACCAGGGCGAGCCCCAGGCCGACGCCCCTGCCCCGGCTCAGCCGCGAGCCTGTCTGATTCCCCGAAGTCGCTTGCACGGGCACATCATGGCAGGACGTG
>NZ_JBNNJZ010000972.1:0-1910 GCF_050270335.1 Streptomyces sp. NPDC059900 | reverse complement strand
ATCCGGGCCAAATGTGCCTGCACTGCTGTGATCCCGGTCCTGTGCGCGGACTCCTGCAACCGCAAGGTCTCCAGGCGGGTCATCCGCGGGGCGATGCGCTCCAGGAAGACGTCGCGGGGGATGCCGTGCTTGGCGGCGAATCCCTCGGCTGCCGTGTAGGGCAGGTCGTACAGGGCGGTCTTCTCGTAGTGCGCGCGGCGCCACGTCTCCAAAAGGGGTGTCGCGTAGTGCTTGCGGGTCAGTGGCGCGAAGACGAACGCACCCAGCTCCTCGGTGTCGGGAGCCAAGTGCGCGTGGCGCAAGGCTCGCTTGAGGCCACTGCGGTACTTCACGGCATCGAACGCAAGGTCGGGGCGGGCGGACAGCCAGTCGCGCATGATCGCGCGCGTGCGGCGGTTGTTCACCCCGGCCCGGCGCAGGGCATCGAAGAGCCCGTACACGCGCTGCGGCGGCAGCATCCCCAGACGGGCTGCGATCAGCCGTCCCTCGCTGCGCCGCTGGTCGGCAGAGGCCTCACGGCTGGTCTCAAGCAGCCGTCGGACGACGAGGACCGCGTTGTAGTCGTTGATGTCGAGCGCGAGGACTCCGGCGTACAGGTCGCGGTAGTTGCCCAGCATGTAGGCATGGAGGAAGTCCAGGGACAGCCGCTGCTCGTCCGCGTCGCTTCGGAATTCACGCTGGCCTGTTGAGGTGATCGCCGCGTTGACGAAAAGCAGCACATCCTCGGCGGCGAGGAGGTCCCCGTACGAATCCATCCCGTTTTCCCTCCAGGGCGCGGATGCCGGCCGGGGAATGGGGGCACGAGCTGCGAATCATTGCTTTACAGGCAGGTTCCGGAAGTCGCACCGGAGTCCCGCGGCCGGCCAGGGGACCGTAACAGAGCAGGCCACAGGCCCTCTACGGATTTTCTTCACCGTGCCGGCCGGCTCTGCGGCGACGCTGAAGTGGAATCAGAGGGCGAAGAGCCCGGAGGCCGGCTCGGTCATTTGGCGACAGGGAGCTGCCGGGCGAAGCGTCGCACCGCGTCGGTGAAGGCGTCCGGGGCGTCGAAGTTCGACAGATGCCTGGCTCGCGGGATCAGCTCGATTCGGGCATCCGGGTGTGCCCGGGCGAAGTCCGCCTCGCCGGAGCGGAAGAGGGTGTCCTTCTCGCCGTTGAGGATCAGTGCCGGAGCCTGCACCGATCGCATCGCGTTCGCGTCGAAGCGTCCCAGTACTTCGTCCCAGGCCGCGGGCAGGGTGTGGAAGGCGTAGCCGGACCGGATGGTCGCCTCCACCACGTGGGGCGGATACAGCCGCCGCAGCAGCCGGTCGTTCCACCGGGCCAGCCGGTCGGCCGGGATGCGGGGGACCAGCCTGCCGACCAGTCGATAGGGCACTGCACCGAAGCCGCGGGTCGAGGCGCTGGCTCCCGCGAGGATCAGACCGCGCAGTTGTTCCGGATGGTGTCGGGCGAACTCCAGCGCGGCGTATCCGCCCAGTGAGTGCCCGACGAGCAGCGCCGGTCCGCGGTCGAGCGACTGCACCGCGGAGGCGATGATCTCGGTCGCACCGGTCAGACTCCAGGACTGGGCCGAGCGCTTCCCGTGGCCGGGCAAGTCGACGGCCACGACCGGGAATTCGTCTTGGAGCGAAGCCAGCTGCACGCTCCACTGTCCCGCGCTGAAACGCGTCCCGTGCACAAAGACAATGGGCACTGCATCGGCTGCCGTCATCAAGTCCCCCCGGGTTGTGGCGTCCAGCCGACTCTACCGGCGCGGCGCCGTCCGTGATCAAGGGAGTGGCTGGGTGGAGTGGCCGGGTGGTGCTTCTCAGGTTGACTCGGTTGTTTCGGGTCATACGGCAGTGAAGCGAGCCGGACATGAATCGGGGACCTCATGCAACGAAGGTGCCGCACCGAGCACTTCACGC
>NZ_JBNNJZ010000971.1:0-1915 GCF_050270335.1 Streptomyces sp. NPDC059900 | reverse complement strand
GATGCTCGTCCGGGCTGGTCTCGCACCCGGCTAGCGCTGATCGTGCAAGACCTGCACCCCCGCCGGGGGCCAGGCGACGTGAGCTAGGAATCCCCTGCTTCAGCTGGGGGAGGAGTCAACTAGCGCCCTCCGAACAGGTAGCCGCGGCGGCGCATCAGCACGACGAACACCGGTACGCCGATCAGCGCGGTGATCACCCCGAGCGGCAGTTCCTCGGGGGCGAAGGCGGTACGGGCGACCAGGTCGACCCAGACCAGGAAGCAGGCTCCGGCGAGCGGTGCGACGGCAAGGACCCGGCGGTGCGTCGAGCCGACGAGGATGCGTACGACGTGCGGCAGGACCAGCCCGACGAAGCCGATCGCGCCGCTCACCGCGACGATCAGGCCGGTGACGGCCGCCGTGAGCAGGAAGAGGCCTCGCCGCAGGGCCTGTGCGTCCACGCCCAGGCTGGCCGCGGTCTCGTCCCCCAGCGAAAGGACGTCCAGGGACCGGCTCTGGCGCAGCAGCACCACGACCGTGACCAGGACGGCTCCGGCGGCCAGCGGCAGCGACTCCCAGGACGCCGAGCCGAGGCTGCCGAGCAGCCAGAAGAGCACCGTGCGCGCGGCCTGGCCGTTCGGGGAGAGGAAGACGAGCACGCTCATCAGGGCCTGGAACCCGTACGCCAGCGCGACCCCGGTGAGCACGAGCCGGAGCGGCGTCAGGCCGAGCGGCCCGCGCGCCGCCAGATACACGAGCACGGTGGCCCCGAGCGCGCCCAGGAACGCGGCGGCGGACAGGGCGTAGACGCCCAGACCGGCGAAGACCCCGAACACCACGACTGCGGTGGCCCCGACGGACGCGCCGGAGGAGATGCCGAGCACGAACGGGTCCGCGAGGGCGTTGCGCACCAGCGCCTGGATGGCCACGCCCACGACCGCGAGCCCCGCCCCGACCACGGCGGCAAGCAGCACCCGCGGGGTGCGCACGTGCCAGACGATGGAGTACCCGCTGACCTCGTCCGCGCCGATGCTGCCTCCGGTGAGGGCGGCGCTCAGGAAACGGACGACGTCTCCCGGCGGCACGACGGTCGGGCCGAGCGCGACCCCGGCCAGCACGGAGAGCACCAGGGCCACGGAAAGCACCGCCAGCGTGATCACGAGTCGGCCGCGGCCCGCCTTGCCCGCGGTCGGCTCGCGCGGGTCCGCCCCGGGAAGGGAGGCGGCCCTTGTTGTGGCCTCGGTCATGAAATCCCTTCGCCCGTCGAGCAGTTCGCGTGGGTACGGCCGCCCCTGCACGGCGCGGCACGGTCCAGTAGTCGGCGGAGGTCACCGCCGAGTTCCCGCCGGTGCACAAGTCGGTGCACAAGTCGGTGTGCGAGGCGGTGTGCGAGGCGCTTCACGAACTGCCCCGGTCACCGCCCGGCTTGGTCCCCCGCACGATCAGGCGCTTCGAGTGGTGGTCGTAGGGCTCGCCGTCAAAGCCGCCGAAGCACTCGACCTCCGCGAACCCGGCGTCTTCGAACAGGCCGCGCAGCTCGGCCGCGCTGTAGAGGAAGGAGGTGATCGAGGCGTCGCGCGCGATGCCGTCGCGCACGAGCGTCCAGTCGGTGCGCAGCCGCGTCCAGCTGTCCAGGACGGTGTCGCGCTGCACCACGTAGGCGCCGTCGAGTTCGACGATCTGGGGGCGGCCGATCCAGCCCGCGAGCACCTCTTTGCCCATCACGTCGATGAGCAGCTGCCCGCCGGGTGCCAGCGATTCATGGGCGTTGCGCAGCACCCGGGCGTTGTCCCGCGGGTCGTCGAAGTAGCCGAAGGAGGTGAAGACGTTGAGGACCACGTCGTACGACTCCGGCTCGACGTGGGTGAGCATGTCCGCCCGGATCAGGCGGACGTCGACGGCGGCGTCCTCGCACACGGCCTGCGCCCGCTTCAGC